>NZ_JAKJJY010000030.1:0-298 GCF_022320955.1 Clostridium sp. YIM B02555
ATATGAGAACATTTTATGCAGGCGAATATGATTTGTTTTTTATTCTTTTCTTATACACAACTCAGTTAAATAGCCCTCTTCATATATTATCCACAGATTTTACTGCATTATAAATTCCTCGTAAAGAATAAAAAAAGCCGTTGCAAAAATGCAACAGCTTCTTTGTTAAAATCCAATGTGATTCTGATCTTATGCAGCCTCCTTTGTCGGCTGCTTTTTTTCTAATGTGATTCTGATCTTATGCAGCCTCCTTTGTCGGCTGCTTTTTTTCTAATGTGATTCTGATCTTATGCAGCCT
>NZ_JAKJJY010000030.1:395-58962 GCF_022320955.1 Clostridium sp. YIM B02555
CCTCCTTTGTCGGCTGCTTTTTTTCTAATGTGTGTATCTTTTTAAAATTTCTATTATAATTTTTGTGCAGATATCCATTCCTTCTACTGTAATATGTTCATACTCACCATGGTAAGCAAAACCTCCTGTTCCAAGATTAGGACAAGGTAAGCCCATATAACTTAATGTTGCTCCATCTGTTCCCCCTCGAATAGGTTCAATTACTGGTGTTACATTTAATGCTTTCATTACTTCTGTTGCATTATCAATTAAATGCATACAAGGCTTTATATGTTCAAGCATATTTTTATATTCATCTTTTATTTTAACTGTTACTGTTCCTTCGCCATACTTTTCATTTAATAATTTCTCAGTTAATAGAATTGTGTATTTTCTATTTTCAAATTTATCACTATTATGATCTCTTAGTTTATATTTTAAGGTTGCTTGATCTGTACTTCCAGAAAAATGCTCCAAATAGTAAAAGCCTTCATAATTTTCTGTATGTTCTGGTCTTTCGCCTGATGGAAGCATTGAATTAAATTCAATACCAACATTAACAGCATTAATCATTGTATTCTTAGCAGATCCAGGATGAACTGATACTCCGTGAATTTCAACTTCAACACCGGCTGCATTAAAGTTTTCATAAGAAATTTCGCCTTCTATTCCCCCATCAATTGTATAAGCAAAATCAGCTCCAAAGTTTTTCACATCAAATAGATGTGCTCCAAGCCCTACCTCTTCATCTGGGGTAAATCCAATGCATATTTTTCCATGTGGAATATTTTCATTTATTATAGTTTCACAAGCAGTTAAAATTTCAGCTATTCCTGCTTTGTCATCTGCACCTAAAAGTGTAGTTCCATCTGTAGTAATAAGCGTTCTTCCTACTAAGTCTTTTAAATGCGGAAACTTCTCAGGTGATAATATGCCATTGTTTCCTTTTAATATGATGTCTCCACCATCATAATTTTCAATAATTTGAGGATTTACATTTTCTCCTGGAGCTGCTGGTGCAGAATCTAAGTGAGCAATAAGTCCTATACTTGGTTTATCTTCATAACCTTTAGTTGCTTGTATTACTCCATAAACATAGCAATGCTCATCAACTCTACATTCCTCTATTCCAAGCTCTTTCATTTCTTCAACTAATAAATTTGCTAAATCAAATTGCCTTTTAGTTGTTGGATGTGTGTCAGAATTTTCATCTGATGTAGTATATACCTTTACATATTTTAATAAACGTTCATAAGCTTTCATAATTTTATCTCCTTCTTATCACATATAATTCTTCAAACATAAAACTTTACTTAATGAAGAATAATCACATAACCATTTTACTTATTCCTTCTAAATAAATCAATAATTGCTAAAAAATTTTATATAATATATATAAAAAAAAGTAGTTTAAACCTCACAGTTTAATCTACTTTCAAAATTCATTTTCATGCTCGCAAAAACTTTTCATAATTCTCTATTTTATCCTCTCTATTGGTGACTTTTAGCCAATTATTGTATTTTAAAATAGTATCCTCAAGAACATTTAGTTTTACTTTCTTAGTTTTTTCTTTTCTAATTTCTGCGTACATATTTATTTTTATTATATTTCCCAACATTTTCACCTCCTTCTAACTAATTATACAAATAGATTTATTATTTTTGGTACTAAAATAGTTAAAAGTTAGCAATTCAGTATATATATTAAATATTAAACAACAATTGAATCTTCTAATTTATCTATAGGTAAATCAATTACAAATTTAGTAATTACCTCATTACTCTCAACAAATATTTTTCCATTATAATTTTCTATCAATTCTTTAACTATACTCAATCCATACCCATGATTTTTATCATCATCCTCCTTGGTTGTAAATCCAGATTTGAATATTTTATTAATAATACCTTCAGGGATCTTTTCACCGTCATTTTCAATTTCTATAATAATATTTTCATCTTTGTTGTACGACCGAATAGTCAATCTCCCTTTGTTCTTCATAGCTTTAACAGCATTATTAACAATATTAACAACAATTCTATACAATTCCATTTCAGATATAGCTAATAGTGCTAAGTTAGCATGTTCTTCTATTTCTATATTTATATCTTCTGAAGTTATATGTTTAGTCGCATATGATAGAATAGATTCTTGTACTTTATTTTCTTTTCTTTTATTCGTTTCTCCTGCAACATTTATAGTACTTTTTAACAAACTCGATACATTTTCATACTGTTCCATCATACATAACTCATATAAAGATGACATCTGCATTCCATAAGTATTTTTTATCATGGTCAATTCAACATTTTTAATTTCTAGTTCTTGATTTAATTTATATATTTTATTTGCTCGTTCCTTAATTTGTACAAAGTATACAATGCTAATAATAATAAAGATAATTAATAGCATAAATATAACGTTTTTCAATAAAGGAGGTTCGTTTTTATATCTAATTATATAAAATGAAATTACAAAATCCGGAATAAAACTAAATAGGAGTATAGATATTAGTGAAAATTCCCCATCTAGTAATATTTTATAAAACTGCTTAATTAGTTTAGCAAACTTCATACATGTTATACACATTACAAATTGAAAAAGATAAATAAATAGTGCTTTGAACATGTCATTATGTTCTTTAAATATAATTTTTTCAATAAATTCATAAAATAAATTTCCAAATGTAAATACACTCAACATTACTATTGAATAACTTAAATTCAAAGCTAATAATGCTTCAATGTATTTCTTATTATAGAAGAATATTATAACTAACATACATAACATATGAGTAACGAAAACACATATAGAAACATTACCAAATTTGTTTGGAATTATATAACCAATCATAGACAATATTATTACACTTAATACTAGTTTCTTATCAAAAATCTTTTTGTATCCTAAACAATAATTAATTGTATATATAAATAATATACTTTGAAATATTGTACTTATAATATCTATATAATCCATTTCAAGCCCACATCCCTCTCACTACTTTTTTATCTTAATTGTATATTAGACTTAGATATAAATTCAGTATCCACCGAAATACATGAATTAATAATAAATTTAATTCTATTTCATTGAAGACCCAAATAATTTTTCAACCTAACTTTCTTAATTATTAATGTAGAATTAGAAACTCATTCGTTTCCTATTCTTGTATATTTTAAATGCTTTTAGAAAAATATCACCTTTCTACCTCTATAGCCAAATTATAATAAATTTTTTTTAATTATTCAACATTTTGTAGTAATATATTGTAAAATTAAGTATTAATACCTCTAATTTTAAATAATAAAATACTTTGTATGTTTAGGAACATATTAATAAATAAATTAAAAAATAACTCAAAAAAATTTTAACCATCAATTAGCTAACTTTCTTAACTAATTGATGGTTAATTTAATCCTAACCCTTTACTACTACGAAACGAATCTATTTGAATTGCCATCACCCTTCCATTGTCAAAATTTAAAAATTTCATTTTTATTTTAATATAAAACAATTTTTAATTTACTTGTTACATTACTTAGATATATTTTTCTCAAATAACCTTACTATAATTAGTAATACTCCCTGCGCCTTAATCGCCCTTTTGATTACTAAATAAATCTTCCGATGATTTATTTAGTACTTACAACTTGCGTTCTAATATGCTTGTCCTATATTACTAATCCACCATCTTCAATGGTTATGTGTTATTGGTCATACCTAATTAATATTTTTATAAGATGTAATTAATCTTGATTTTGTAATTTATTTAATAGAGTTAGGATTATTTTGTTAATCCTCCTTTCTTGTATTTATTATAGCATTTAAATTGTCAGAATTCAATATATTTTCTGATAATTTGTATAATTTTTTTTATAATTATAATTACCTTTATTTTTATATAAACACTTTATTTAAATTGAACTCCGTATCCTGAAACCAATAACTTTACAACAGCATTATAGCTTTTAATACCATTTTCCTGTCCACTTATTTTTAGCAACTTATCGTAAGCATCATTGTGAATTTTAGATATTCTCCCTCTATACTTATTCCAATATAAAGCATCATTTTTTAATTCTGCTTTAACGTTAATAGAAAGTTCATTATTGATTTTTTTAAATGCCTCTTTATTCGAATCATATAAATCATTCATACAGTAAGAATACGCCATTAAGTATCCACTATATTGATATTCATAATTATTAGAATTAATACATGCTAAAAAACCTATATAATTCGCTTCATCTTCATTATTAAATCCTCTTACATGACTTAATTCATGACATATAGTACTTGGAACATCGACTTTAGGCATATCATTATTATAATTGGCTTCTAAAGTAAAATCTGTTTCTCCCTCTAATAATTGATAGGACATTACTTTAGAAAAAAGATATGGTTTAGGAAGCGGATAATATCCTTGGAGACAAGAATATTTATCGCCCAAGTTCTTCATACTATTAATCCCTTCTTCCTTTACGCTATCATCTAATTTTAAAAGTCCATATTGATCCTTTTGTATTTTATTATCTGATTCATTAAGCTCGTCTTTAAGATAACTACAAAGTTCAGTCAAATTTTCTTCTGAAACATCTTTATTCTTCAAATCAGTCAACTTAGCAAAACTTGGTCTAAAAGCATTAACCCCTAAAGTCACTGCATTTAAAAATATAAAAATTGAAATATACAAAATAATATTAGCTGTTGCCCTAATAATAATTTCTTTAAGCGATATTTTCTTCTTATATTTCAAATATATATACATAATTAATTTAATAAAAATAAATAAAATAAATCCAATAACGATTAATTCATAAACTGAAAATTTTATTATTGATAATCCTCTCCCAATTACATTAACTAAATTTAAGTAAATATTTTCATAATATATGTTTGCAAATCCACTAACATACCTTGACATTCCAAATAAACCAGCACTAATAATAAGTAATAATCCACTACCCCATAGCTTTTTTTTACTCCATTTTATCTTCTTACGATTGTCTACTAAATTACTCATATTATCTATATTTGATACCTTTCATATAATTAATCTTTTTATTTTCACTTTAATAAAATCATACTACATCTCTTATTAAAAAAAAATATAAAAGTAATAGGAGTATATTTAAATTATACAAATACACTCCATCTGTAGCTACTTGACCTTAAACAATTACAGACTAATAATTTTCAAAACACTTTAATCTATATTTTTATCCATATTATTTATCATATTAGTAACTAAATCATCTATTGATACATTTTTTAATCCTTCTGGTATTTTAAAATTTGGATCATTTAAATCTCCGCCCATCTTTACAATAATTTGCTTTGCCTTTTCTGCATTTTGATCATCTGCATTAACAATTACTTTATAATTTACATCTGCAATTTCTTCGAATTTACCATAACCACTTACCATTGGACTTGCTGCTGCCATAGGGCCTAACATCGGATCACCTAAGGGACTGTCACTAGTAAGAACGTAATTTGCCAAACTATTTGTACTACTTGCAGTTGTTGGAAGATTTGTTCCTGGATTATTGTTTCCTGTATAATGTTCATTTATATCTGCAGCTGCATCAGTTATACCTGCTCTCTTCAATGTCTCTACAGCATCATTTGCAGCTTTTATACCACTAAAGTAACCTTCTAGCTTCATAAAAACACCTCCATTTAATATTTAATTAATTCAATGAATATTGTTTCACTATATATAAACTATTATTCCAAAATATTTATACACTTTAAATCTTGACATTGAAATAAACGCCAGTTTATTATATGATAGATGCTATAAATATAGCAAAATATAATCCTAAAGAAATGGGGTATTGTATGTATCCAAAAGATTTAAATTATAAAATGCCTGCTGAATGGACTACTCATGAGCGTACATTCATTTCATGGCCTGTCAAAGAATCTATGTGTTATCCAGAAAATCATGAAAGTGTATGTCTTGGATATGCAGAATATATAAAAGCAATTTCTGAATTTGAACCAGTCACTGTTATTGTAAATCCAAAAGATTTAACTGATGTTACTAAACTTTTTGCTTCTTCAAACATTAGTTTTCTTCCAATTGATCATAATGATGCATGGCTTCGTGATAATGGTCCAACGTTTGTCGTTGATGAAAATTACAATATAGCTGGAGTTAACTGGAAGTTTAATGCTTGGGGTGAAAAATATGCTCCATGGGATTTAGATGATATGGTGGCTCCAAAAATCTTAGAACATTTTAATGTAAAGAAATTCGATGCACCACTTGTTCTTGAAGGTGGATCTATTCATGTTGATGGTGAAGGTACCTTACTTACTACAGAAGAATGCCTTTTAAATCCTAATAGAAATCCTGACCTTACAAAGGAACAAATTGAAAATTATGCAAAGCAATATTTGAATATTGAAAAAATCATTTGGTTAAAGAATGGTTTAGATGGTGATGAAACTGATGGTCATGTAGACAACATTGCTTGTTTTGCTGCTCCTGGGAAAATTATAATGCAAACTTGTGACGATCCAAATGATAAAAACTACGAAATCACTTTAGAGAATCTTGAAATACTAAAAAACTCAACTGATGCAAAGGGAAGAAAGTTAGAAGTAATTTCTATCAATCAACCTCCTAGAGTTGAATATGAAGGTGAAAGATTAACCTTAAGTTATTTAAATTTTTATTTTGTAAATGATGGCATTATTTTGCCTATCTTTGGTGGAACTGCTAAAGAAGCTGACAAATTAGCTGAGAATGTATTAAGTGAAACTTTTCCTAATAGAAGAATTAGAACGGTTGATGGAATTACTGTAATCAAAGAAGGTGGCAATGTGCATTGTACAACACAACAAATGCCACTTGTTAAAACTTCCAGAGCTAATAAGAAATAATACGAGGTGATAAGTTATGAGAAATGTTAAAGTTGCTGCTACACAAATGAGTTGTTCTAACAATATTGACGAAAATATCTCTAAAGCAGAACAATTTGTTAGAGACGCTGCTGATAAAGGTGCTCAAATCATCTTACTTCAAGAATTATTTGAAACACCATATTTTTGCCAAAAAGAAAAATCTGATTATTATGTGTATGCTTCAACAGTTGAAGAAAATAGAGCTATTAATCATTTTAAAAAAATTGCTAAAGAATTAAAAGTAGTTCTTCCAATTAGCTTTTACGAAAAGAAAAACTATGCTAGATATAATTCCATAGCAATTATAGATGCTGATGGTGAAGTACTTGGAACCTATAGAAAGAGCCATATTCCTGATGGTCCTGGATATGAGGAAAAATTCTACTTTAATCCTGGGGATACTGGCTTCAAGGTATGGAATACTCGTTATGGAAAAATTGGTGTTGGGATCTGTTGGGATCAATGGTATCCTGAAGCTGCTAGATGTATGACTTTAATGGGAGCAGAAATCCTATTCTACCCTACAGCTATTGGCTCTGAACCACAAGATGGCTCAATTGATTCAAAAGACCATTGGCAAGCTTGCATGTTAGGGCATGCTGCTTCTAACTTAATTCCTGTAATTGTTTCAAATAGAGTTGGTATTGAAGCAGATGAAGATTCTAAAATAACCTTTTATGGTTCTTCCTTTATTGCTGGACCACAAGGAAATAAAATTGTTGAGGCTAATAGAACAGAGGAAACTGTTTTAGTTGCTGAGTTCGATTTAGATCAATTAGAAAATCAACGTATTGAATGGGGTATATTTAGAGATCGTCGTCCTGATTTATATAAGATCATCACTTCCTATGATGGAGCGTTAATAATTAAATAAGTTTCTTTTAAAACATAGCTGTACAAATTTGGTGCCAAGGAGACATTTCTACCATTTTAAATTTGTACAGTTTTAAAATTACTAAATATTACATTGACCGTCACAGCACATTTTTCTTGTGCATATCAAATAAATATGTTATTATAATTTAGCAGTAGAAAACAAAGGTTTTCCTGCTCAATTAAGTTAAATAGCAATATTGTTTATTGAACTTAAAAAATTTAAAGCATTAAGTCGTGGACAAGTTTCCATGAATTAAATATATTGTTTTTCTGAAATATACGTTAAGCTCTTATTTTGAACCTACATATTAACTTCGGGAGTTCAATATTTAGATGAAGAAATGTACCTTTCTGTGAGTCCATTTAAGGCATTAAGGGCGATTGAAACATCTGTGAGGACACCCACCTATCGAGAGATAGGTGTCAAAATCAGAGTACCGGTATTTTGGATATAATATGAATTTTAAGCCAATGTTTAGGATTATTCTAAAGCATTGGCTTTTTTCAAATATATAAAAAGAATTAAATAATTCAATACTAACTTCTTTTTTATTTACTAATTATCAATTTAAATAAAACTTTATTCCATATATTCAAATACAGCTTCAACGTTTGCTTCAATATTATTTTCTCCTGCTTCAATAGGAGTTGTCCCACTTACAGACTTAAAAGTCATTGCTGGTAATGGCGATATGTTTCCCATAGCAAGTTCAACTATTCTTATGGGAATATCATTTAATCTCACTCCTAATTTATTTCCCATAACCCTTGCCTTATTTTGAGCATCTGTGACAGCTCTATTTAATACTTCGTAATAATATCTTTGTTCATTTGAAACAAGAAAATTGAGATCTCCAATATTATTTGCTCCATTTCTTACAGCAGTATCAATTACTTCTCCCGCCGACTTTATATTTGTTATAAGAACATTTAAATTATTAGTAACCTCATAACCTCTAAAAACTTGTTTACCCTCAATATAATCATATTTTGTTCGTATATTATAGTTTTGAGTTTGTATATTGTCAGGAAATACTCCAATTTCTAATATACTATTAATAACATTCTGGGTTATAAGAGCATTTTCCCGTTGTGACACTTCTAATTGAACATTTTCTGTTATAACTCCAATTAGCAACTTAGCTAAATCAGGTTTTACACTTAATATACCTTTTCCAAAAACCTTAATTATATTATTTAATTGACTTTTTGAATAATGGTTAAAGCTATATTTCTCATTATCCTCTAATACATTCATAATTTTCACCCTCTGAAAATATTCATTATTTTATATTATGATTAATTGAAACAAAAGTCACTAAATTATTATAATTTCCATAGATATCCAAAGCGAGAATTAGACTTATGCAACAATTACCGAAATCAGATCCATTTATCTTCCACAGGACTAGTGAAATTTTCGCTGGAAGATTCTAAGTGGAAGGTTGCACTCATTTCTGCATGTTCCTAAAGTAAATTTATGACAAGCAGAAAATGAAACAACCTTCCACTAATAACCATCATCAGCTCAATTTCACATGCCTGCTTCCAGAAAAATGTATCTGATTTCTGGTGTAGTGTTACGATTATAGTTTTTCAATACTACATATATATTACATTTATAAGTTTGATTATTAAATTGGATATCTATAAATTTAATAAACCTTTTTAATTTTTATTTGTTAACCAATTTTTAATTTTAAAGTTGACAATAAATAAAATTAATTATATACTAAATCTAAATTAATTTTATAACATTATTAAGGAGAATAGAAATATGGAAAATACAAGAAGAATAAGTACTCGCCAAATGACTTTGATTGGTGTAATGACTGCAGTTATTTGTATCTTAGGCCCCCTATCACTTCCTATAGGAATAGTTCCTGTTTCCTTAACTAATCTTGCTATTTTTTTTGCAATATATGCTTTAGGTGGAAAAAAAGGAACCATTAGCTGCATTGTTTATCTTTTCATTGGAATTATTGGATTACCTGTCTTTTCAGGTTTCTCAGGAGGATTCACAAAATTGTTAGGCCCAACAGGTGGATATTTAATTGGATTTATTTTTTTGGCATCAATCAGTGGAATCTTTATAGATAAATTTACAAACAAAATTTATATGTGCTTATTAGGAATGATACTTGGTTCAATAGTTACATATATTTTGGGTACTATTTGGCTAGCATATCTAACTAAAATGCCGTTTAACTCAGCCCTATCAGTTGCAGTTATTCCCTTTTTGCCAGGAGATTTAATAAAAATGATACTTGCAGCATTGATTGGACCACAAATTAGAAAGAGACTTATAACTGCTGGATTATATGCTTAAAGGATACCCTATTTGTATCCATACAATTGCCTTTTTAACTTTTCTGATGTTATAATAACAGCAGAATTTTCATATACAGATAGTTTTTACAAAGGGGGCATATTATATGGAAAATAAAAACACTCGACTTATTAAATTACTTCAAACAGGAATACTTGCTGCATTATGCTTTGTATCTTTTACTTTTCTTTCAATTAAAATACCAGTAGCAGGTGGTGATGCAGTATCTCTGCATGTGGGAAATGCTTTTTGTGTTTTGGCTGCTTTACTTCTTGGAGGTTTGTATGGTGGCTTATCTGGTGCCATAGGAATGACAATATCTGATTTGTTAGATCCAACCTATGCTATTGGTGCACCAAAAACATTCATTTTGAAATTGTGTATTGGATTAATTACTGGATTAATTGCTCATAACTTTGCTAAAATAGATCAAAGTAATGATAAAAAATATATTGCCAGATGGACAATAATTGCTGCTATTGGAGGATTATCTTTTAATGTTGTTTTTGATCCTATTGTTGGATATTTTTATAAACAATATATTCTTGGTCAACCACAGCAAATGGCTGCTATCCTAGCCAAATTTAGTGTGTTTGCAACTTTTATTAATGCTATTGTCTCAGTTATATTAGTAAGCACCATCTATAATGTTATAAGACCTGTTTTAAAAACTTCTGGATTACTTTTTCCTGTTGCAAAAAATAAGTCCATAAACTAATTAACTATATATTATGTACACCTAAAAACTTATATAAGCAAAACGTTACATTTAAATAATTTCAAAAGTAACGTTTTGCTTATTTTAAGTTAATAACTTAATTTATTTTCTATTTTCCCTTATATACAGCTTCAAGTAATCTTTCATTATATTCCCTAATATGAGGACATATATTATCCTCTCTAAGAACAACTTTCTTACTTCCTTCAATTGAAGATACTTCTAATTCTTTCAATTCTTTATTAATCCACTTTTCATATTCAATTACTGATACTCTCACCATGTCTTCAACTTCGTCCCCTAAAATAAATTTAGTATTATCCTTTACTTCTAAAAGATACATTTCACATATTTCATTATCAAAAAATTCTCCCTTTTGAAAAGCTTCAAATTTTCTTCCTATGTATTTCAAATCATTTTTGTTTATATTTAATCCAATTTCCTCATCTAATTCCCGTATCATAGCTATTTCTGCCTCTTCTCCTGCATCAATATGACCTGCACAAGCTATATCATACATACCTGGAAAATCTGATTTATTAAAGGATCTTTGTTGAAAATATAAATAGATGCCAATTTCTCCTCTTTCTATTATCCAGCAATGAACTACTTTGTGCTTAAGTCCCTTTTTATGGATTTCATCCCTAGACAATATTCCTACTTCTTCTAATTGTTCATTATATACTGTTAATAATTCTTTCATCATACATATCTCCTATAAATTAATTCAACAAACTAAGCTTTACATTATCAAGATAAAGCTTACCTTTAACTATTTCTTTATATATACCCTCCAGTCCTTTATAAATAACTGACTCCTCAGTTTTTTTGTTGTATAAACACATTACAGAAAAATTAACTTTAAATAATTCTATTGAAATTTTAGTCATTTTAAATCCATTTCTCTCATAAAATTCTATCCTTCTCTTACGTATTAATTTTTCAGCATCCTCAAAAGCCTCTTCTACTTTTTCAACTTCTACAAAAATACCGTTATAATCTTTACATTGTTCCTTTAAAATAGCTAGCAATTTACTTCCTATCCCCTTATTTCTATGTTTTTCACAAACTGCATAGTAATCAATCAACATATATTCTTTTAAAGTTACAATAAATGCATAAGCTAATAAATCTTCATTATCATACAACCCATAGCATATATAGATTTTTTTCTTTAAAAGATTTAGCATTACCTCAACAGGTTTTAGCTCTTCACTAGGGAAGTCTAATATCATATGTTCATTATATACCTTAATTATTTCTTCTTGATTCAGTTCTTTAATTTTCATCATTATTTCATTCCAATCTATTAATTTCCATTTTTTTTATTTCTCTTGTTTTCTATTTTAACACAAAAATAATATTTTTTATAAAATATTGCATCTATATACTTCCTTAAACATAGCATAACTATAAGATGGATTTTTTTGCAAATCAAAAAATTTCATAAAACTAAAGGTATAGATTAATCTATACCTCAATAATTATAATATTACTATATTATAATCACTTATTAAAGATAGCTAATTCGTAACTATAGATTTGAAAATTCTATATTAACTCTTGAAATACTCCCCTTATTCATCTGCAGTTCATCTAAATTAAATTTACAAGATTCACCTTGAATTACTTCACAAGGAATTTTGATGATGAACTCAGTTCCAATACCTTCTTTACTTTCCACAGATATATCTCCTCCATGCTGCTCAACTAATGATTTAACAATAGAGAGACCAATTCCACTTCCCTCATGATTTCTTGTAGAAGGCTTATCTACTTGAACGAAACGTTCGAATATCGAATTAAGTTTATCTTTTGGTATACCTTTGCCAGTATCTTTTATTTGTATAAATATATAATTATTATTTTCATGCACCTTTACAGTTATATTCCCGCCACTTGACGTAAATTTCACTGCATTTGATAACAAATTCAAAATAATTCGCTCCATTTTTTCAGCATCAAGTGCTATAACTTTTTCTTCAATATCAGTGTCAAATATGATTGATAGATCCCTGTTTTCAATATAACCAGCTACAGATAATACAACATTTTCAACTAAACTTACAATATCATAATTACTTTTATTTATATTAACATAACCATTTTCAAATTTAGTTATATCAATTAAATTCTCAATAAGTCTTAAAAGACGATAACAATTTTGTTTCATCATCTTTACATATCTCATTTTATCTTGCTGCTCATTTTCTCCAAATAAATTTTTCAACATAACTTGTTCCATTTGTAATGCTGAATAAATTACATTTATAGGAGTTCTTAATTCATGAGAAATATTGGCAAAAAATTCTGTCTTCATTCTATCTATTTCCTTTAACTCATCTAATCTTAATCTCTCATTTTCCATATCCTTCTTTAATTGTTCTCTTTTACTTTTCTCAGTAATATCTCTACTCACTCCTATTATCCCCAAAATATCACCTTTAGGGTTATAATATGGCGTTTTTAAAGTATTTAATAAAATTTTCTCTCCATTTGCATATTCGACCCATTCTTCAAATTCATAGGTTTTTCTACTATAAACTGTTTTTTCATCAGTACATAAAAAAGTTTTTGCAACTTCCTCACTGAAAATATCAACATCTTTATTTCCTAAGATTTCTTCTCTTTTTAATCCCGAAAACTTTTCAAAAGATTTGTTGCACCCTAAATATGAACCATAAATATCTTTGAAATAAATCAAGTCTGGAATAGAATTAATCAAAGAAACTAAAAGGGACTCTTTTTCTTGAAATTCCATATAAAGTTTTTTAAATTTTTCTTCGTTTTTCTTAATTTCGCTTACATCATGTATAGTACCTGATATTTTTTCTGCTATTCCATTTTTATCACAGAATACCTTTCCTTTAAATTCTATCCATCTCTCGAGATTATCACTTTCACATAAAATTTTGAATTCTTTATCAAAATCTTCCCTTGTTTCAATTATTACTCTAAAGTACTCTCTAATCTCCTCTCTATGTTTCGGATGAATAACATTTAACCATCCTCTCTTATCTCTAACATACTTGTCACTTATCCCAAGCAATTCATACACTACATCTGATACATTGATAATACCTTTTCTTCTATCATAACTAAAGATACCTACTTTTCCAATCCGTTGTAATTCATCTATCCATAATTCGCTTTTTAAATCCATAACTACTATTTTCACTTCCTATATTGTGTGATTATTCAAACTAAAAAACAATAATTCATTGTTCGACATATAATATCCATTATATATGTTTTTTTACTATTTTCCATATTTCTAGTATTAGTATAACATATAATACAACATACAATATTAATAAGATAATTCCATAAAACAAAATAAAGCCAGGGACTTCTCCCTAGCTTTATTTCTTTCAGAAAGACAAGTGTACTTATGGGACTTTAAAATCATTTTCGGACTATACCAAAAATATTATGGTTAAAATCATTATCCATGAGAATCACCTCTTTCAATATTATTATGTACTTATTTTAATTTATTATTCATCATTTTAAATTTAAAATAATTGAATTACATTTCCATTTTTGCCACAACAATTCTTATATTTCTTGCCACTTCCACATGGACAAGGTGCATTTCTACCTGAAGTTTTTTTACATACTACTGGTTTCTTAATACCATCCTTTTCACTTATAGTTTCACCCTTATATTTCCATAGCCTCACGTTTTTAATGAAATCATTGAACACAGTGCAAACTCTGTTCTCCTCGTCCTTATTAAGAGTTTCCTGTATACCATCTAATACATCTCTAATAATTGCATTGCTATCTCTATATTGAATATCTAAGGCTAATATATTCATATTCTCGATAACATCATCCCTATCCATATCAAACATTTCATAAAATTCTTTAATAAATTTACTTCCTGCCTGGCTTTTGTGAAGATAATCTCTTTCTGACATCAAAATTAATTCTTCTTTTTCAATCATAGTATAATCCATAGCATTATCAATTTCTTCTAATATTTCTTCATAGTCTTCTATTTTTTCATTAATAAAAATAATTCTTCCATCTTCATCTACAGATCCATAATATTGATACTCAGAATACAAAGCTGATTTTTCTAATAACTTCAATAACATTATTTCATCAATATCAATTGTATATCTTTTAATTAACACTTTAATATCATCAAACGCTATAAAACCGTAAGCTTCAATCATTCCTTTAATGATACTTATAATCTCACTATTCTTTTTAATTAATTTTCTAAACTCTAAAGTATCATTTTTCTTAACTATATCTTGCATTATTTTTGGCATAATAAATACAGGTTCATTATCTTTTAAACATGGAAAAACCATCCCTTCCTGCATTAAAGCTGTATGCTTTATTGCCTCATTTTCTAGGAAATTAATTATTCCATTACTTTTTATATATTTCCGTAATAGTTTAAACATTTTTTCATCAAGCAGTTTCATTTCACTGCTAATACACTTTTCATATTCACCCACATATTTTTCAACTGCCTTTGACTTATTTAAATTTGATGGTATCTTTAACCCAATATTTTCTCCTAAAACTTTAATTTGATCTTTTGGACATGATTTTATAAGCTCCTCTAAATCAAATGAGCATTTTCCTTTATAAAACAATTCCATAAAACCATTAGCAACATTATTATCTAAATGATCATAGTACTTATCTAACTCCTCATCTAGCACTTGTTGTATAGAATTGTCTCCACTAAATTCACTATTATGTATTTGATCATAAATTTTATCAGTAAGCCTTTGAGAAATATCCCTTAAATTACTACTTAATAAATCAAATTCTAAATCTTCATTATGTAATGGTTTCTTCCTGCTAATTTTATATTTTATATTATTTTGTGGCAAATATTGCTTCTCATCAGATTTTTTTCCATTATATCCGCAAATTCCATTTCTAGGAGAAATATATTTGTTATTTCTTGCTATAATTTCTATTTGAGTAAATTCTTTTGGCACTTCTAAAACATCAACAACCTCTAAACTTAAATTAGTACTTGATCCAAAATCGTACTCATATCCAAATTTCTTACCAACACTTAATACATCTTTTAAAAATAAGTTCATCTCATACAATTCATTCATATTATCAGTTAATATTTTACCATCAATATAAAAAGCACTTAAATGCCCACAACACTCAACCCAAATATCTCTAATAAATTTGTCTAAATGCTGCAATTGCAGGTTAGTATCTATTGATACATAAATACAATATTTATTCGGTTCGTCCTTGTCTTTAATGGAAATGATAAATTGGTTTCTTGTCCCTTTAGCTGTTCTCATTTGTTTATCAATAACTTTTTTCATTTCTGGACAATTTTTCATATGCCTTTTAATTGTTCGCTCCGTTAATTCTTTCTTACAATAATAACATTTACCTTGCAACGTTACATCTCCTTTAGTTTAAGTACAACTCTACTTTCTTAATAAGCACATTATATACTAAGATTATAACTTATTACAAATATATTCTTAAAAGAAAAATATTCAGAAAAAATTTCATTCAAATTAGTTAATTTTGAAATTTATTTTATCAACAGTGCTGAAACTCCACTTATTATATAGGTTATCATAGAAAATATTAAGGCTACCAAAAGAAAACCTGTCAACACTACATTGTATTTTACAATATCTGACATTGATATAAAATTTGTAAATCCAAACATATTTAAGATTATTATTATTAAAAATATTAATAATAATCCCCCAGATGCTCCATTTATATCTGCTCTACTTAATGAGATATGTGATGAAATACATATAGCTAAAAATAAAAACAAATAAAAATAAGGATTATCAAAGTTTGATTTTGTAAATATAGTTCTTATCAGCTCATAATATGAATTTGTTATTCCTTTAATAACCTCAGTATTTATACTTGTAATACTTAGATTACGAGTTGAGATTTTTATAAATTCTGCATACGAAGCAGGCAATAGGACTTTCATTAATAATATTAATGAAATTAATCCTCCAAAGATTGGGGCTATACCTATAAAAAAGTTTCCTATCTGCTGATAAATACTCTTAGGATTATAAGAATGTCTAACATACCCTAAAGTCCCACTAGCATCTGGTTTCTGTAGTAATTTCATATCTGTTATAGAATGTTTAAACAAAATTGCAATTAAAGCATGGCTACATTCGTGTATTGGAACCCCAATAAATCCAGTTATCATTACAGATTTAAATCCAAAACTTTTCATAAAATTCTTAAGAGCCCCATTCCTTAAAACTCCTAATAGTAAGCCTATTAAAATAATCATTCCGGTTAAATATATTGTCTCTATTAAAGGTTTTATTAATAGAATTTCTAATATTTTCATCAGTTCATCTCCCTTAAGCATAAAATAATTCTGCTATCTTTTCTTCATATAAGTATTTAATTATCTCTATATTATTATAAATACTCTTATCTATGTCACGAATTATATTACCATAGATTTTTGACAGATGTGTAACAAATCACATTGTTTTTTATTAAAAAATTCTTACAATAAAATAAAACATCCATGGTTGAATAAGTGTCTCCAACTACATGCATGTTTTATTATAGATATTCAATTTAAGAGTTTAACATATAAATGGAATATGTATACACTCTTGAGAAATTAAAATTTTATCTCTACACTAGAAATATGATACATTTTTTCTGGATCAGGCATGTGAAATTGAGCTGTTGAAGGTTGTTAAGCAGAGAACCCAAATCTGTGATTTGGTGTGAATCGCTTACTCAGCGAACGAAAGTGAGTCGAGTTTCCTCTAGGGCTTGTTTCATTTACAGCTTGTCTAAAAGTGAATGTCCAAAAAGTAAGTGTCCAAATTTTATATTTGGAAACACGAACTTTCTCCCTGGAGCTTTTATATTTGGAAACATGAACTTTCTCCTTGGGGATTTTATATCTGGAACACGCTGAAATGACGACAAGCCCACATTTATAACCTTCCAGCGAAAATTTCACTAGTCCTGCGGAAGATAACTGTATCATATTTCGGTAATTGTTACAGAAGTCTAATTCTCGCTTTGGATATTTATACATCTTTGTTATACTTATGCCTAATTTTCTCCTAAATCATTACTTCTACTATAATAGGAAGTATGTAACATCTTTTCAGCCAATTCACTTAATGGCTCTCCATAAAACTCATTATAAAGCATTTCTATTTCAGGATTTTTATGACTTAATCTAAGCTTCATCTTATTATCCTTATCATATAGACTCATTATACGTTTTTCATTTGCTTCTTTAATTTTGTCAATCCTATGTTTTGCTTGTCCACCACCGCCTATGCATCCACCAGGACATGTCATTACTTCTATAAAATGATATTGCTTATCAGAAGTCTTTAGTTTATCCATCATTTTCCTTACATTATCAGTACCATAGATAACAGCTACATTTAATGTTATATCTCCAATATTTAAACTTGCTTCTTTCATTTCCTCCATACCTCTCACTGGTTTAAGGTCATACAAGGTATCTGGCACCTTTTCCTTAGTAATAAATTCATAAGCTGTACGAAGTGCAGCTTCCATTACTCCTCCAGTATTTCCGAAAATAACACCGGCACCAGATGCTTCTCCCATAACTCTATCAAACTCAGAATCTTCTAAGGAATTAAAATCTATGCCTTTTTCTTTTGCCCACAAGGCTAATTCTCTTGTGGTAATAACATAATCCATATCTCTCATATCATCTATATCAAGATAATTTCCTGCATCCTTCATTTCTTCTCTTCGTATTTCAAATTTCTTTGCAGTACAAGGAGTCAAAGCTACATTAACTATTTTTTTAGGATCTATGTCCATACTCTCAGCGAAATAAGATTTTACTGTTGGTCCCTGCATACCAATTGGACTTTTTGAAGTTGATATATTGGGAATTATTTCAGGATAATAAGTCTCAGCAAATTTAACCCATGCAGGACAACAACTTGTAAACTGTGGTAAGTTCTTATTTTTTTTAACTCTTTCTATTAATTCACTTGCTTCTTCCATAATTGTTAGATCTGCTCCAAAATTAGTATCAAGGACATAATTCACTCCTAATTTTCTAAGCAGTGCAACCATCTTACCTTGAACAAATGAACCATCTTCCATTCCAAATTCTTCTCCCAAAGAAACTCTAACTGAAGGCGATGTATTTACAATTACAATTTTATCTTTATCATTAATTGCCTCCATAACCTCTCTAAATTCATAAGTTTCTATTATGCTATCTACTGGACAGACATTTGCACATTGACCACAATTTATACATATTGGAATGTCATTAGTCTTGCTTAAATCATAATAACCTAACACTCCTATGTAATCTTTGCAGATAGTTTTACACTGACCACACTTTATGCATTTTTCTTCGATTCTCATAACCGATGGATTTCCTGGTTCAATTGGAACACGAACTTCTGTTGACATGTGTTTACTCATTTACCTCTCTCCTTTTACAAATAAATTTTAACTCAATACCCATTATGTAATTCTCTAATGCAAAATCAAAATATTCTTTTTGAATATTCTGAATATTTCTATACTTATATTTTCCTACAAATTATCGAAAACTGCAATTATTATATAAATTTTTCTATTTTTTTATAATCTTTATTCCGACAAAAAATATTTTCCTGAATGATATAGATATTAGTTATTATGATAACCTAATTAAAGCTTACAAGAAAATTCTTGTAAGCTTTAATTATATCTTATATTATTTCTTTTGTTGTTTTGATAATATTTGATCCATTTGATCTACTAATTGATCAAATTCCTTTAATAAATTATCTACTGATTCACTTGTTGTTACATCAACACCAGCTTTTTTAAGAGTTTCTATTGGATAATCAGAAGAACCTGAAGTAAGGAAATTCCTATATTTCTTTACACCTTCTGCTTCACTTGCATCAGTTCCTTCGGTCATGTTTTTTACTAACTGATTTGAAGCCGCCATAGAAGTTGCATATTTATAAACATAAAAGTTCATATAGAAATGAGGAATTCTTGCCCACCATAAATTAGCTAGTTCATCATCTTGGAAATCATCGCCGTAATATTTTACCATAAGATCTTTCCACATACTACTTAAAGAATCAGCCGAGATACCTTCACCTTTTTCAACTCTCTCATGTATCATTTTTTCGAATTCTGCATACATTGTTTGAGTATAAACTGTGCCTCTTATGTCTTCTGCCAAAGTATTTATATAATAAAGTTTTTCATCATCAGTTTTAGCATTGTTTATTAAATATCTTAGCATCATTAACTCATTTGCTGTAGAAGCTACTTCTGCTGTAAATATTGGTTGTTCACTATTTACATACTTTTGAGTTTTATTTGTATAATAAGCATTCATAGCATGTCCAAATTCATGAGCTGTGGTAAGTACTGAATCAGCACTTCCATCATAATTCATTAAAACATATGGGTGGGTATCATAAGTTCCCCATTGATATGCACCAGAGTATTTATTATTTGTTTCATATACATCAGCCCATCTGCTTTCAAAAGCATTACTCAAAACATCAATATAATCTTGACCTAGCGGTGCTAACCCTTTAAGCACAAGCTTCTTTCCATCTTCATAAGGAATTTTAACATCAAAATTTTTAGTTAATGGAACATACATATCATATAAATGTACCTTGTCTACTCCTAGTATCTTCTTTCTTAAAGTCACATATTTATGAAGGCTATTGACATTCTTGTCTACAGAACTAACCAAATTATCATAAACAGCTACAGGAATATTCTCATCTGCAAGTGCAGCTTCTTCAGCAGAATTATATTTTCTTTCCTTAGCAAAAAATTCATTTTTCTTTACTTCTGCATTTAAAGTAGCTGCTAAAGAATTTTTTTCCTTATCATATACACTGTATAATTCTTCAAACCCTTTTTCTCTAAAGTCTCTATTTTGATTATCTAGCATAGATCCATAAGAAGAATTTGTTATTTTAAAATCCTTATTTTCAGGGTCTTTAATTGTAGGTAAAAATCCTTCCATATCTGTTTTAAGCTTTGAATATATATCATCTGGAGATGAAGCCATATCTGAAGCAGCTGCTAAAATCTCTTCTTCACCTTGAGAAAGAGTATGGGCTTTTTCTTTTAATAGCCTGTCTATATAGTGTTTATAATCTGCCAGTAATGGATCTTCCATATATTTTTTTATTGTGTCCTCTGATTGTGCAAGAATTTCAGTTTGAATAAATGCTGTTGCTACCCCTACTTGTGAATTCAAACTTTCTGTTAAAGATTTCTTTTCTGAATTCGGACTATTTGATTCATCTTCATTTGATTTCATACTTGCGTATACATATAATTTTTCAACTATTCTCATCATTTCGTCTTTTGTATTAAGACAATCTTTTATACTTTGTGCACTAGTTAAATGCCCTTTAAAACTATTTAGCTTTGGAATATATGTTTCTGTAACTTTTTTGTAATCAGCGTCAAAAAGGTCTTTAGTTGGATATATATCATCAATACTCCATTTATACTTTTGATCAACTGAATCTCTTGTAACAGGTCCTGCTGCAAAAACTGCTGATTGACTTAACAAAATGCTTAATGCTAAAGGTACACAAACCAATTTCCTTTGTAGATTTTTTTTCATAATAATTATTACCCCCTTTTAAGATATTATTTACATTATAAACATTTTGTTGATATATTTCCATAGTTTTCTAGAAAATATTAATTTTTTAATAAAAATATACCTATTACCTTAATTATTTATAATTAACAACCTTATTAATAAATTCAACCACGATAAAAAATATCGTGGTTGAATAAATATTACTTTCTTACATAGTTTTTATAAATCATCATATGTAATAAGTTCTACTGCTGCTTCTTCAATCCATTTTCTTGTGTTGGGATCACATAACATGTCAACTTCCATCGGTCTTGGCATAGTAAGAGAAGAGTTCTTTAATATATATCCATCTAAATATCCAGGATGGCATATAAACATATAATATCCCTCATCTTCCGCATTCTCAATCATCTTCTTTAATGCTTCAAATGGTTCATAATTCGGCATCATGCTGTCCATACTAACATATACGTCTTTATTAGAAATTTTTATTGCTTCACCGCCAAATGACATTCCTGAATACTTTAACCCATATTTCTCTGCAACTATCTCTAAGCCTTTAAAGAAATTTGTACTAGAAACTGCATGTCCCTCAAAATAATGTGGCTGTTCGCCCACAAGTTCTACAAATTTTTTATATTGTGCTTCTATTTCAATAATAACTTCCTCTAAAACCACAAAATCTTCTTTTGCCTGTCTATATTCTTTAGATGATTTAAATTCACCCTTTTCATTTGTAATACTAGGTATTAATGACGGATCTGTAAGTGGTTTGCCTACACATATATTTGTATGTTGTCCAAAGCAAACTTTTGTATCTTTTAGTAGATTCAGACCATGAATTGTAGCAGGCATATTAGTCATGACTCCTACACTTCCAATTAGACCTTCTTTCACACTTTTTGCTATACCATAATTAACTCCTTCTGAATATCCTAAATCATCAGCTCTCAATAATAATTTTTTCATTACAAATCTCCCTTCCATAAAAAACGAACTCATTATGAAATCTTAATAATTTTCTCTAACTTTTTTTCACTTCCTTGATTTAATACTTCTATATTATTATACTGCTCTGAGTTTGTCACAATAATAGCTGAAATAGTTGAATATCCAGCTGCTTCAATATCTGGTATTGAAAATGTCATAATTAACTGACCACCTCTCACTCTATCTCCCACATTAATCACTGGGTTAAAGCCCATTCCATTCATTTTAACAGTATCCATTCCCACATGAATTAAAATTTCAATTCCATCATGGCTTTTCAAAGCAATTGCATGTTTAGTATGAGCTATTAAGAGAATTTCTCCATCAAAAGGTGCATAAACTTTACCCTCACTAGGTTTCAAGCCACACCCTTTTCCCATCATTCCTTCTGAAAATACTCCATCGTTAATTTCCTTTAACGGAATTATTTCACCCTCCATTGGACCATATACATATCCATTTTCCGCATTTTCTATAATTGTAACTTCATGTTTCTTATCAATAAATTTTTTAAATATATTCATTTTATCACCTTACCTTTTATTTTTGCTTTCTTACAATTTGATCATCTTTCTTAAAACCAAAGGAATATGTAACTATTGCTGCAACAACTAAAGAAATAATTGCTGTAATGCAAGCCTGAATAAAGTTTGATGCTGATCCTCCTGCATATCCAATTAAACAAAGCACACTTGCTACTGGAATCAGTGCATACGCAGTTACTCCCATCATTCCACCATAGAGTCCTCCAGCAAAGCCACCTACAATCATACCAATAAACGGACGCTTATACCTCATACCTATTCCATAAAGTCCAGGTTCAGTAACCCCTCCAACAAGACAAGCAACTAAATACCCTACACTAAGACTACGCTGTTCCTTATCTTTAATTCGAATTGCTGCTCCAAGACACATACCTGCAACAGCAAAACTAGCTGCTACTGCCGCTGGACTCACAAAACCTTCGTACCCATTAGTAGAAAAAACAAGAATTAATGTACTAATTAATACAAGATGCATACCACTCATTACCAAAAATTCCCAAAGAGCACCAATAATTGCAATTCCAAGAAAACCTGCAACACCATTAATACCTAAAAGCCCGTTACATATATACTTTCCAATAAATGAACCTGCTGGTCCTAATACACAAAGTGCTATTGGAAGTATAACTACAATTGTTAATGCTGGTGCAAAAATGGTCTTCAATGCATTTGGTAAATATTTTTTAAAGAACTTTTCAATATAAGACATAACCCAAACTGACATGATAATTGGTAAAATAGTACTTGCATAATTCTGAGGAGTACAAGGAATTCCAAATACAGAAAAAGTTACTCCCTTAGTTGCCATTTCAACAAAAGTTGGATGTAACATAATCCCACCTAAAAACATAGCTATAACAGGTGTCACTCCAAATTTTTTAGCTGCAGTATATCCAACTACAATTGGAAAGAAGTAAAAACCAGCATCCCCAACGAAAGTTAATAACTTATATACATCACTTGACTCACTAATTACCCCAAGCATACTTGGTCCAAATAATGCTGCAAACATTTTAAACATTGATGCTGCCATAAGAAGTGGTATCAATGGTGTAAGACACCCTGCAAGTCCATCTAGTATGCTGCTACCTATATACTTAAGTGTAACTTCTTTCTTTGGCCGATCAAGATTTTCGTCAAGTTTTGAAGTATTTTCAAAACCACCAATTTCACAAAGATATTGATAGACATGTTCTACTGTCTGCCCAATAATTATTTGAAACTGCCCACCAGCTTTCATTACACCTATAACACCAGGAATATTCTTAATTTCCTCTTCATTTGGAACACTTTCATCTTTAAGATTAAAACGCAGTCTTGTCATACAATGAGCTAAATTGGCCACATTTTCCTTTCCACCAACTGCTTTTAAAACATCTTCTGCGATCTTTTGAAATTTTTCATTTTTACTCATATTTTTTCCTCCCCATAAATAAAATTAATAAAAAAACCAAAGCCATATGAATTTATTTTCATATTAGCTTTGGTAATGCCTCCATTACGAGTTACAATCCTTAATCTTCAATTGCTCTATTATTAATGATTCTATTAATGTGAATCATTAGATAAAGTAGTTCATCTTCCGTGCTTTCTTCTTGTAATTTTTTATCAATATAATTTCCAATCATAGAAGCACATTCATACACTTTAGGATTTTTTTCCTTCATAGCTTGAACAATTATAACGTTATCATCCATGAACTGTTTTTTCTCTTTAATTCTCTTTAAATAATATCTTAGATGCATAGCAAATCTATTATAGTTAAAGTCACTTCTATCTATAGTAAGTGAAAAAAATTCTTCTATCTTATCAACAACTTCTGAAATTAAAACTTCTGTATCTGTTCCATCAGTTATAGGTTCGTTTTCTTCCTCTGCATTTACAAGATGCATAGCAATACTTGTTATTTCACTTTCTGGAAGACTTACAAATAACTTTTTTCGAATTAATTTGACTGCATATCTTCCAAGCTCTGTTTCTTTTGGATATAGCTGTTCTATATCATACGAAAATACCATCTTCATTTTTTTATACTTCTTCATTCGTATCATAGCAAAATTTATATGATCTGCCAAACCAACTACAAGATTAGGATTCAAACTGCATTTTAATATTATTTGAGCTTTATGAACAATTAGTGCAGCCACCTCAAATACGTTTTCTGGAATTTCTTCGATCAACTTATAAAATCTATTGTCAATCCGATAAAATGTCATTGAAATTATACTTAAATCCAAAATCTCATATGGCATTTGAGAAAAACCAATTCCTTTCCCAAAGGCAATCAATTCCTTATTATTACTATCTAAACATATTGCCACATTGTTATTAATCTTCTTAATTGCCCTCATAAACTAACTCCTATTCAGATTATTTATAAAACAAAAAACTCCTTGAAGCATCAACTAAAAAATAGGTAATGCCTCAAAGAGTAACAATCCTTAATATGATAACATTATATTCTATAATGTTTTTCATGTCAATACGTTAATAATAAATAGCTCATATAGATATCCCAAACAAGAATTAGACTTATGCAACAATTACCAAAATCAGATACATTTATCTTCCACTGGACTAGTGAAATTTTCGCTGGAAGGTTCTAAATGGCAGCTTGTCGTCATTTCAGCGTGTTCCAGATGTAAAATCTTGACAAGCTGTAAATGAAACAAGCCTCCATTAAGAACCATCATCAGCTCAATTTCACATGCCTGCTTCCAGAAAAATGTATCTGATTTCTAGTGTAGTGTTACGAGTATAATTTCTCAATTATACATATGTTGAATTATTAATTTAGATATCTATATCATAAAACAAGTATTTCCTATTCAAAAAATGTATTATATACTTGTACATCAATTTCACTTACAGTTTTTGTTGTATGGTCAAAAGAAATATTTACACTCACTTTATTAACTGTATAATTTAAAATAGCAATGCTACCATCTGGTTCCTTTATATCAGAAACTTCACTTGTTTTTTCTGCCATAACCTTTTTTACATCATCTATAGACATACCTTTAAAATTAATTCCATCAACTAAGATATTATCAAATCTGTATTTCTTACTTTCAGAAGTTAGATTTGTGAATTTCATTTTGTATTCGCTAATCAAACAATCTTTATATTCTTTACTTTCTTTAGTATTGTTAACAAAATTAATATTTCCTAAATTATACCCGTCTTTATTTATATATCCTAAATAATAGGTCATTTTATCAAGCTTTAACCCATCGATTCCAGACTTAAAGTTTAAATCAGGCGAAACTGATAATCCACCATTAACTATATCCCCTACTTTTGATTCTCCAACTTTAAATTCAACGCCCTCAACGCTTATTGGAATTGGCTTAATTTCCTTAAGTCTATCTCCAGGTTTAGAACCAGCACAACCTGCAAAAGTTACTGAAACTATTGCTCCTATTAAAATAACTGCTATTTTATTTTTTATATTTTTAAACATTACTTACCTCCAAGATTAACCAATTGTAAAATTAAATTATTAATATTAAATTTCATCTATTTTTGGGTTTTCTTTAAAACCAGTTTCTTCTGAATTCGTATTAATCCCATTATCATTTTTTGGCTTTCTCTTAAAAACTTTAAATATTCCTTTAAATAATCCACCTATAGCAACTATAATAACTATCCAAACCTTTTTAAATATTAGTAATATTTTAGCTAATAATCCTACCTTAGCAGCACCTGCACCAGCTCCTCCTGCTATTAATGCAGTAAGCCCTATTTCTGCAGCTTTATCACCTTTTATGTAATCTGAATATCTTTTTCCTTCTTTATATGAATATTTACTGATTATTGTAGCTAGTTTAGGCTTTACCTTATCCATTTCATCCTTACCAGCTACTAAAGTAACTTCAGTAACTCCACCACGACCTAAAATTCTAACATTATAATTAACAATTTTTTCTCCTTTTGAAGTACTTAACACAGACCAAACTAAATTATGTGTATTTGGATCATAATGTGGCTTTTCATCCCAACCTATTATATCTATTGTTGACTTTCCACTCTTCCTTCTTTCTGCATTATCTTCTTCAGTCCCCTTTTTTATATCTGCAAGAAGTGCATCAGCATCAATATTTTTGGAATCGCTGTCTTTAATATATCCAATATCATCGAACTCAAATAAAACATACCAGTTTTCTTTTTCATCCTTTGAGAATACAATTCCTTGTTCTTTATCAGTAATAAAATTATCCATTTCCTTCATTAATTTTTTTGCATCTTTACCATCTGCAAAAACATATTCCTCAGGCAAATCAAGTTTTGCTAGATCAGTTCCAACATCTACAGTCTTTGGCCCTTCAATCCAATTGATCTCATCAGTACCATTTGTCGAATCACTTGCATGCACAATGCTTGAGTTGGCAATAACTATAATCGCCACTACCAATACCGTTAATATTTTTTTAAACATCTTTTCTCCCCTAACTCTTTTTAATTAAATATTTTTTTAAGTAGTTATAAGCCTTAATCATCTTTCATTTTATCTTTCGTTAATTTTTTTCATAACAGACACATCCCCTTATCAATATTTTACCTATTGTATGATATTACATTTTAGTATAATTTGTATATTATACTAAAGTATAGTATTGAACCCAAAATGTTTTAAAATTAATTAACTTAAACAACTTTTTGCAATAAAAAACCACTAAAAGTGGCTTGTCTAAACTCATTTTTAAACAATTCACTTTTAGTGCTGTCAGAAAAAATTTCTTATTTTCAATTCAAGTTTTATAATTATTTTATTAGTTTGCTGTTTTTATTAATAGCTTTATTAATTTCATCTTGTGAAGCATCGATAAATCCACCTGGCACCCAATGATAACTAGGATACAAAGAAGCATATTCTTTTTGAATTTTATTTTCTATATTAGTATCAATAAAACATTTAGCCCCCTTTAATTCATAACTTCCACTTTTATCAATAGTTTTTTTACTGCATTTCGAATCTGAAAATATAAATACTTGTTGCTTTAACGTACCAATGTATAGCTGACTTTCAACTTTATTTTGCAAGCCCTTTTGTTTTAATTCGTCTTCCGAAAATATAACTCTATTTTCAAAGACTTCTGATATCTTATAATACTTAATCGGCTTCACTTCAAATAAATGCATTTTCACATTACTATTTATGGAAGCATTAATAAATTGCTTAGGTGTAATTATATCAGAAAACAAAATATTATTGGTATCTATCTTGGATTCTTTTGTATTATCATAATTGATTTCTACTTGATTTCTATGTTCCGCCATACGTCCTAGGGCTCCAATTATCATCACAATAAATATAACTGTTCTAAATATATTACTTAGATTTAATGGCTTTTTTTCTTCTTCATATAACCTTTTTGATCTAATTACTTTTTCAGTTTCAACTTCTTCTAATAAATTATCTTTATAGAATTTAATTTGTCTAACATACTTTCCTTCCAATTTTGCTTCTATATTTTTCAAATATTTTTTTATTAATTTATTATTTTCATCAAAGCTCAATAGCCTTTTAAAACTTTCTCTTGCCATAATTAAATCATTACTATAATAGTAACAATAAGACATATAATCTAATGCAAATTTATCATTATTATTATAGGACAGCCAAACTTTAAAATATGGTACTGCTTCACCAAAAAGTTCATAGGAGACCAAAATCTTTCCTATATGTAACACACATTCTAGATCATAATTATTTATTTGAAAAGCTAATTTATAATATTTTAAAGCTTCATTCATATGATTAAATTCATAATTATAATCACCTATTGTCCTCAACAATTCAGGGTCTTGATCAAATAATGCTTTTGCCTTATTTAAGGAAATATATGCTTTTGCATAATTTTTTTCTTGCAATGCCTCATAACCTTCCTGCCTTTCATATAAATATTCATCGATAATATCTCGATTTATATCTCTTACATAATCATATTTAAGCTTGTTTGGAGTTTTAAGATTTTTTAAAATTTCATCAACTATAGTTTCTGAGTGTTTATTATATAATTTTATTTCATTTCTACTCCATGTAAAATTATTATTAAGCTTAATCCATATTTCCGCAGGTAAATATTTATGAGTACACAAGAAGTTAAATAGCATATCTTCAATAGTTTTAAAGCTCTCTGCATTCCAAAGTACATCTGAATTTAATAATTCTTCCCATACAGTCGTATCAATCCTGAGATAAATATTTTTGTATATTTCCTCTAATCTATAAAAAAATTGCTCTATCTGTTCATTAATATTTATTTCAGGATTTTGAACTTCATTGTAAATTTTAACAATACTTGAATTTCCACTAATTTTCTCATCATATTCATATATAGATGAATTAAACTCTGTTAAATCTTGATTATTTTCCTCCTTTAAGTTCTGTAAAGTGCTATTATTTAAATTGTAAGAAACTCCTTCTAAGTTACTAGTATTATCATACTGATTAACATTATTTTTCTTAGAATACATAATAGCTTCATCATATGCTTGTCTAAGCCTTTGATAACCTTCTGCATCATCTTCTGGATTATGTACTTTTAATAGTTTGGCATAAGCTTTTTTTATAGTTTTAGTATCACTATCATAAGGTATTTCTAATATATCCCACCAGCAAATCATTAATAATATTTCTCCAATTCATCTAGTTTCTCAGAAAATAATTTTGCATACTCTTTAATTAATTTAGGATTTTGAGTAGCCAATATTCTTTCAAATTCAGCTAATAATTTTTCAATATATTCACGCATATCACCAAGGGCTTCTTCATATAACCTTTCACCTCTTGCTAATAGCAATCTATTTTCTGTTCTATCCCTCGGATGAATTTTAATTTCTTTAAGCACTTCCATACGTTCTTTTATTTCTTCCTCAGTCATCGATCCTGGTGCTTTTTCAATTATTAAAGCTTTCTTAATCCCAGTACTTTCTACTGTAGCTTCAACTTCCAGTAGTCCATTTATATCGTAAGTATATCTTACAGCAACAGCTTGCACTCCAGCTTTATCCTTAGGAATAGGAACTTGAAATTCTCCTAAAGCTATATTATTTTCCACTCTTCTGCTCTCACCTTGATATACTTTTATACTAATATGAGTTTGATTGTCTGCCGTAGGTACTAAATTTTCTACCTTGCTTATTGGAACTGGTGAATTTCTTTCGATTATTGGCAAATAATATCCAGCTTCATAACTTTCACCATTCATGCGTCTTGCTACTGCTACACCAAGTGTATATGGACATACATCTGTCAACACTAATTCCTTTAAATCTGAGTTTTTTTCTTTTAAAGCAGCTTGAATTGCTGCGCCAAGTGCCACTGTTTCATCAGGATTTATATTAGAAAAAGGTAGCTTATTAAACATTTTGCTAACCACATTTCTCACTAAAGGCATCCTTGTACTTCCACCTATCAAAATTACAGCCTCAATTTCACTAGGAGATATATCTGCATCCCTTAAAGCTCTTTCTACTGGGTGTCTTAATCTCAAAATTAAATCTGAACATAATTTTTCAAATTTACTTCTATCTAATTCTATTTCAAAATTTTGTTCATCAACTACCAATTTCATTGTTGCATTATCACTCATTGATAATGCTTGTTTACATAATTCAGCCTGCTTACATAAAGCTGATACTGTTTTCTTATCTAATTTATATAGATCTAAATTATTCTTTTCAATAAAATATTCAACTAGAAGTTTATTAAAATCTTCTCCACCAAGGAAATTATCTCCCGCTATAGACTTAACCTCCATGACTCCTTCAAATAATTCAAGAATAGAAATATCAAAGGTTCCTCCACCCAAATCAAAAACCAAAAATTGAGTTTCATCATCTTCTTGATGAAGTCCATAAGCTACAGCAGCTGCTGTTGGTTCACTAATTAGTCTTTCCACTTTCATTCCCGCAAGCTCACCAGCCCTTTTAGTTGCTTTTCGTTGAGCATCATTGAAATATGCAGGGACACTTATTACTGCTTCTTCGACAACTGCCCCTAAATAACTCTCGGCATCTTCCTTTAATCTTTTCAAAATAAATGAAGATAATTCTTCTGGAGTAAAAGTATAAGCTCCAAGATTCATTTTTTTAGCTGTACCCATAAATCTTTTAAAATTTGCCACCGTACACTCTGGATGTGTAATAAGTCTTTCTTTCGCTACATCACCAACTAATATTTCATTATTTTCATCAACACTAATAACTGATGGTGTTAAATTTCTCTCTAAAACATTAGGTATAATTCTAGCTTTCCCATCTTCCCAAACAGCAACCAAACTGTTTGTAGTTCCTAAATCAATACCAATAACTGCCATAAAATCCCTCCAATTTCATAGATATAAAAACAGTAATAACTATTTCTTCTCTTACAATATTTTTATATCTATTTATATAATTTTATCTCTCATGTAAATTATACCATAAGAGATTAACCTGCCCAATATACTAAAATATCATATAAAAATGACTAGCAGAAAATACTGCTAGTCATTTAATTACTAATCGTTATTAACTTTCAATGTTTCTTTCCACACAGCTTCATCTCTAAAACCAACAAGTACAAAATCTTCTCCAACTAATATTGGGCGCTTAACTAACATTCCATTTGTTGCTAAAAGTTCAATTTGTTCTTCTTCTGAAAGAGTTTTGAGCTTTTGACTTAAATTCATTTCTTTATATAAAATCCCGCTAGTGTTAAAGAACTTCTTAATTGGTAGTTCGCTTTTTTCAATCCATTTTTGAAGTTCCTCAGCTGTTGGATTCTTTTCTACTATATGTCTATCTTCATAATCAACTTCGTGATCATCGAGCCACTTTTTTGCACGCTTACATGTTGTGCATTTTGGATATTCTACAAATAAATACGACATTATTTCACCACCAATTTTACTTTACTTATTATTATCAAAACCTTGTTTTTTAATTGTAGGATAAACTTCTGGATAATAAACATATTTATAAAGACCAGAAGTAAGCTTACTCCAGTTTCCTTCTTGTTCTCGACCAATATCCCTTAAATATGTTTCCATTGTTTCATCATACTTTTTAATATTATCTTCAATTATATCCTTATTATATTTCTCATCATGCCTAAAAGTATCAAAAGGAAGTCTAGGCTTCTTTTTTGAATTATCTTTAGGATATCCAATTGCCAAGCCTGCTATAGGATACGTATTAGACGGTAATTCTAAAATTTCAATTATTTCCTTTGGATTTTTCCTAACTCCACCAATTGGTACTATTCCAAGTCCAAGGGATTCAGCAGCTATTATTGCAGCTCCCATAGCTAATCCTGAATCAAAAGTTCCAACAATAGTTCCTTCTATACTTTCATTAATAACTTGTTTTAGTCCATTTATCTCAGCTGCAATTTTTGTTTTATAAAAATCCATTATAAAAATTACAAATACAGGTGCATCATCAATCCATTTTTGGTCACCAGCGAAATGTGCAATTTTTGCCTTTGTCTCTTTATCTCTAATAACAATTGCTGAAGTCTGCTGTCCATTAATAGATGAAGGCATTGATTGTGATGCTTTTAAAATTTCATCAATTATTTGATTATCTATATCTTTATCAATAAAGCTTCTAATCGATCTATGGTTTTGTATTACTTTTATAGTTTCATTCATATTATCACCTCTAATTAATAATTATTGTTTGTTAATATCAATTCTAGAACTTTTTCTATAAATTTGCAACCCTTATTATTATAATTATGTAAAAATATAATCAAAAGAAACAGTATAAGAAATATTTAAAATACTGTTTCCTTCTGAGTAAAAAATTTTCTTTAAATTATAAAAGTTTCTTAAACTCCTCAATATGTGTTTTTTCTTCCTCTATAATTTTAGCTAGTACATCTTTTACATCTTTTCTTTCAATACCTTCATACATCTTTGTATATACTTCTACTGTAAGCTCTTCTGATTTAATAGAATACTCTATAGCACTCTTTAAGTCTTTAAACGCATCTTCTTGAGGTGTTTTCTTATCAAATACCTTGTTTTCAATTAAATCTTTAAAATACGAAGTCACTTCTGGATCAAAAAGATAATCATAATCCTCATTTATTTTACTTGATAACTCATCATAAAGCTTAGAAAATAATTCTTTATGCAAAATTTCTTGTCCTGCTGCTGCTATTAAAAAATCCTTTAATCTCCCATCGGCATATTTAGCGCCATTAGTATAGAAAGCCCTCCCTTCTTCCTCCATTAACATTGCAACCTTCAGAATTTCTAATTCATTAAATGTGTTTGACATATTAATCTCATCCTCTCATACATTATATTTTTTATTATTCAAGCATTTATTAATAAATAAAATTTATTTCAAAAATTAATCAATTAATACTTTTAAATTTAAAAGTAAATATGGTTTCCTTTCCTGGTATACTTTTCACATCAAATTCTCCATGATGTCTTTTAACTATTACATCATGTGCTATAGTAAGCCCAACTCCAGCAGCTGTCCCAATTTCCTTTGTTGTAAAAAATGGATCAAATATTTTACTTAATACATTTTCTTCTATACCAGGACCATTATCACTAATACTACAACAAACTTTACCATCTTCTTCAAAGGTTCTAATAATTATTTTTCCATTTTCATTATTTTGACTCTTTATTGCCTGCAATGAATTTGTGAGAAGACTCATTATCACTTGCCCTATTTCACTTCTATTGCATATTATATTAGTGATTATCCCATTAATCTTTTCAATTTCTGCAACACTCTTCAAATCATTATTAAGTAGCAAAACTGCCTCATCAACAATTATATTTAAATCATTATTGACCATTTCATCTTCAAAGCCAGTTTTAGCAAAATTTTGTAAACTACTAACTATCTTTGATACACGATTTGCGCCATCCAATGAATCTTTAATAATTCCTCCCATTTCCCCCATTATGAAGTCTATTTTTAATTTCTTTTCCATGTCTCTAATATAAGCCTCTTCTTTGCTCATATTATAATTTTCTATATCTCTTTCATCTAAATTCTTTCCTTTAATTATTCCTCTATATTCTTCTATCATTGTTTGTATTTTTGACACAAATTTTGATAAGGTCTCTAAATTGCTTCCTAAATACCCAAGAGGATTATTAATTTCATGTGCTACCCCTGCTGCCAATTCACCAATTGCAGCAAGTTTTTCCTTCTGTATTATTTGAAATTGTGTATCTTGCAAAGTTTTATTTAATAATTTCAATTCATTATTTTGTTTCTTTATTCTTTCAAACATTTCTTCTAACATAATTGCATTACTTCTTGTTTTAATTGCTGCTTTTAATCTCGCAAAAAATTCAACTTCCTTAATTGGTTTATTAACGTAATCATCTGCTCCATTTTCAAAACATTTCTTAAAGCTGTCATTATCAGTAAGTGATGTGAACATAAGAATTTGAATATTATTATATTCTTCTTTTGACCGAATTATCTTTAATACATCAATTCCCGTCATTTTAGGCATTACTATGTCAAGAAGTATAATATCAAAATTATTTTCACTAACCAATTTTTCAACCTCTGTTGAATCATTGCAAATAGTAACCTCACAATTAATATTAGATTTTTCCAAGTAATCATTTGCTATCTTTAAATTTAATTTTTCATCATCAACAATAAGTATCTTCATAAATTAACACCCCTATACTGATATTTAATTTTACTTCTCATAATCCTGTGCATTATTTATTGGTAAGGAAATGATAAATGTTGCACCTTCTCCAACACAACTTTTAACATCTATCTTTCCTGAATGCTTATTCACAATAATATCATGAGAGACACTTAACCCTAAACCAGTTCCCTGTCCAACAGGCTTTGTTGTAAAAAATGGATTAAAAATATCCTTTAAATTCTTCTCTTCAATTCCATTTCCGTTATCACTTATTTCACATTTTACATAATCATCTTCACAATAGGTGTGAATTTTTATTATTCCTTGAACACCTTTGGATTTAATGGAGTGTGATGCATTTATCAGCATATTTAAAATAACTTGATTTATCTCACCACCAATTGCTTGTATCACTGGAACTTCTTCAAGGTCTTCCTCAACTTTTGCATTATATTTTATCTCATTATAAGCAATAACAATTGTTGATTTAATGTTACTGTTAATGTCATAATCCGAAAATTCATTTGAACTTGCTCCCCGTGCAAATCCAAGAAGGCTTTTAACTATCATTTCAATTCTATTTAGTCCATCTTTAGACTCAGTTATAATATCATCAATATCTTCAAAGACAAAATTCATTTTATTATTTTTTTTATACTCAGAAACCTCTGAAAACTTTGTATCATAATTTTCTTTATCTTCTATTTCCAAAAAATTTTCAACTTTAAAGTATAAATCTAAAAGTCCCTTGATTTTGTCTTTATATTTGCTTAATGTATAAACATTACTTTTTACAAATCCTAACGGATTATTTATTTCATGAGCTATACCAGCAGAAAGTTGTCCCATTCCTGCCATTTTTTCTTGATGAATAATTTGGCCTTGAAGTTTTTCAATTTTCAATAGATTATCATTATATTCCTTTTCACTTATTTCAAGACTTCTTTCTAATAAAAGCCTATCTTTTTCAAACTCATTATATGCAGAATTAACTGATTCAATAAATGATTTAAATTCCTCTGAAATTTCATCTTCTTTAATATACTTGTTTAATTGCCTTTGCAAAATCTTATTAATTTTATCCATATTACTCTTCCTCTCCAATGAGTGTAATAGTCATTGTTTGATTATGAAATTCAGTTACTGAATCCTTATTAGATGGTGCTATTTCTCCATAAGAATAAAATCCAGTTAAAACAACATCTTTTCCAAAAATGTTTCTTACCACTTCAATCTCTTCATCGCACATTTGATTCAAAACAAATTTTCGTCCACAACAACTAACTATTATTCCAAGCTGAGGCTTATTATAACTAATACTTTTAATACAATTTTCTGCTGCCTTAGCCGCACCATTAATCAAATTATTAAAGTTAGCTCTCATTAATCTTGCGTGATATCCCTTAGGTATTTCGCCAACATATTTAAGGCTTCTCTCTTTCTCATTAATACTTGAAACTGTCCTAACAACGTTAAACTTATTGTCATCTGATCTTATATTTAATGGAAAAAATAAACCACTAGCTGGTAAATCCTTTGCATATTCTCCCAAATATTCAACATATAAATCCAAAGCAGGCTTTCCATCTAATTCATATAAAATGTTTTCATTTGATTTTGTAATTTTTCTTTCTATTCCAAAAGTATTCCAACCACCAACTGAACCATACCCAATTTTAATATTTTCCCCATAAAATGCTATGACTGCAACTGAATTTTCTTCAGCGTAATCATTTGCAATAACAAAAGTTTCAAAATACCTATCATCATCTGCTGCAAGTCCTCCTGTTATTTTAACTTCTTCAGGAAGGCCATCCACTAATCCTTCAATAAATTTACTACCATTTATATTCATCCCTTCACTAAGTACAAATAAATGAGATAAATTTTCTTTTGGGATAGAATTTGCTATTTTTATACCTTGTTTATAACATTGTTTAGAATCAAAGATCTTTGATTGAAAGAATTTCACTTCAGTTCTTTTAAACTTTATTGCTGTAACTGTCAGTACATTATCATTAACCTGATCATTATATACCTCTCCAGCAGTTGAACACCCAATTATATATGCTGTTTTATAATACCCTCGAATCTTATCAAATATATCTTTGTTGCAAATAAACTCCTTTGACCCAAACATTAGGATTAAATTTGATTCTACCAAAGTACACATTTCACTGAGTTTATCTATATCATTTATTTCGTTAAATTTAAATTGCTCAACAACCATATTTACCTCCCATATTAACAATTCTATACTCCAACCATGCCAGTTAATTCCATGTTATCTTTAAGCTTTCTTTCAAATAATGCTTTATCAATACCTAGTACTTCGAATACATTTTCACTAAATTTACCAATATAAATCTCTTCTAAAACATCCCAAGCATATTTTTCAGCTATATGTGCAATACATGTAATTTCCTTATTTATAATATTGTCGTCAAAAGGATTATGATGATAAATTGCGGCCTCAACAACAGGAATAGGTATATCCCACCATCTTAATAAATATCCTCCTATCTCCTGATGATTTGTTCCAAACACTTTGTTTTCAAGTTCTGTTATGTCCTCACCTTTTTTCTTTATACTATCAAACATCTCTATATATGTATCTTTATAAAAATTTATCATAAATACAATCCCAACATTACATAAGAGCCCTGCAGTCATCGCTATTTCTGGAATTTTCTTATTTAAAAATTCATTGTATATTATATTAAATATTCTATTTGATACAAATGATTGCTTCCATAATAAAGCTAATCTTTTACTATACCTAGGATCAAATTTCAAGCTATCAATAAAAGCTGAAGCAATAACTATATTTTTTATATTATCAACTCCGAGGTAAGAAACCGCTCTTTGTACAGAACCAGTTTTTATACCATAGTAGGATGAATTGACAATGTGAAGTAACTTACTCGCAATAGAATAATCGCCTTCTATGGCTTCAACTATTTTATGGATCTCTTTTTCGCTATCTATTGTTTTTATAATCTTCTCATAAGAAGGTTTAATTGTTGGTAGTTCTTCCGCTTTATTTATAAGTTTTAAAATATTATTATTCTTCAATACTTTTTCAAGTTGAAGTACCTTTTCTAAAGTGTTTATAAGTACATCATTTTCCCATGGTTTTAAGATATATAGCTTTGCAATGTTTTTTTGTAATGCCTCAAAAACAACTTTTTCATCTGAAAATCCACTTAATATTATACGAATTATATCTGGATATAATTCTTTTACTTTACTAAGCAATTCATATCCTGACATATAAGGCATTTTCATATCACTTACTATAATATCAATCTCTTCATCTTTTAAAATATTTAAGGCTTCCTCACCACTTTGAGCAGTAATCACATCATATTTTGAATCAACAAAAAGTCTTCTGCAAGCTTTTAATATTTGAGCTTCATCATCAACAAAAAGAATTTTCTCCAATTTCTGCTTTACCTTCTTTCATAAAAATTAATAATTGATTTAATCACCTCTCAATTTTCTTTTTATCCATTTATGTCTATAATCATATATTTCTACATTTTCAGAGCATACCCTCTTGAAAGTTTTATTTAAATTTCTACAAAATTTTTATTTTAATAATATTTTTATAGACATTCTTGTCGTATCATGTTACAATTAATACATACAAAAGATATTACTCCCCTCTCTTGTGAGTATTAATAACAGAAGATAAAGATGCAGTCATTTTTACATGACTGCATTATTTTTTTAACATTTTTCTGATATTTATTGATTAAGTTTAAAATTTAAGTATATTCCTTTAATTTTAGAAAAGTAATTTTTTGTTATTATTATTGATTTAACTTTTATGTAACGATATAATTTTTATTAGAGGATAATAATATTATGAGAAATATTAATGAAAAATATAAAACAACCTTTATAATAATTACTCATGATAATAGGATTGCCAACAAGACCAACAGAATAATCGAAATATCTGATGGAAAAATAATATGAATAAAAATTTAAATAGAAAGTGGATTAGTTACTCGTTAATGTCGTAACTAATCCATTTTTTCACTTAAATTCTTTTAAATTTATTTTATAAAAATATTTTCCCCTATTAGAAAATCCATTTTGTACTATATTCTTCTATCATAGGAAGTATGCTTGAATCAACTCCAAGTTTAGCAACTCCATTTTCATATGTAAAAATAGGAATATTCTTCTGCCAACTAGCTTCCATCGTATCATTTGTCAACCTATTCATTGGTTCTCCACAGCAAATCATTTTTCCTGCTGAATTTTTTATTGATACAACCAAGTTAGAACATTTTTTACAAATATAATATCTATATTCACCCATACCTTATTTCTCCCTTTTTACACCATAACTTTTGTAATTCTTAAAATAATATATTTATGCTCATCTTAACGTTAAAATATATTACCTAAATTTTTGCCATCCAAAGACCGTGTAAATTGCAATAAGCATACACAGCTATTGGTTTATCCTCTCCTAAGCAAAAGGATGCTTTAGGTTCATCACCTGACTTTAAAATCTTTCTATGCCCACCATTTTCAGTTTTCAAGAAAACCCACTCAATATAATGTTCTGCTTCCATTGGATGTAAAACCGAACCAACTTCAACATTAACAACTCCATTTTCATATGTAACAGCAGGTACATGCTTTTCAACACTAGCTTCAACTGTTCCTGGCTCTAATAATGTCATTGGTTCACCACAACATGTTATCTTTACTCCTGAATCTTTTATTGATGCTACCATATTACCACAATGTTTACATACATAAAATTTTTGTTCTTCCATAATTTAATTCTCCCCCCTAAATATTATAATTAATAATTTTTAGCTTTTTCTTGAAAATAACTTTTTGGATGTTCACATACTGGGCACATTTCAGGTGCTTTCTTCCCAATATGGATATATCCACAATTAGCGCATTCCCAAATCACATCTCCATCCTTTGAAAATACCAAATCACCTTCAACATTAGCAATAAGCTTTCTATATCGTTCCTCATGTTCTTTTTCAATTTTAGCAACCTGTTCAAACAAATATGCAATTCTATCAAACCCCTCTTCTTTGGCTTCTTTTGCAAAAGTTACATACATATCTGTCCATTCATAATGTTCTCCTTCAGCTGCTGATTTTAGATTATCTGCTGTAGTTCCTATTCCTTCTAAAAGCTTAAACCAAATTTTAGCATGCTCTTTTTCGTTATTTGCAGTTTCTTCAAAAATAGATGCAATTTGTACAAAACCGTCTTTTTTGGCTTTTGATGCAAAATAACTATACTTATTTCTTGCTTGTGATTCTCCTGCAAAAGCTGCTAATAAATTTGCTTCTGTTTTTGTTCCTTTTAAATTGTCCATATTCTTCAACCCCCTCAAGTTTGATTTATATATATAATACCATAAAAGACACTTTTTTCACAATATTCTGTAAATTTATTTATAATATACTTTTATTGGTATAAATTAGTAGATGAATTTTCCATTACACATTTTAAAGTGCAATCTAATTTTGAAGCAATTTTATGTTCATGCATACATTCATAAGCATCATATACATACAATATACTTGATTTACTATTTTTCATGAATTTATTTATAGTGACTTTCAAATCTAAAATATATTTTTGTACACTTGTATTAGTTATATGCAATGGTTCAATTATCCAATTTACTCCACTTTGTTTCTTTTTATAATTTGAAGAAAATAAGTCTGATGTTTCATTCAATCGATACTCATCTTCGCCTAAAATTATATCCTCCAAAGCCTTTAGTTTAATATTATCAATATTAACTCTATTTATTATAAGTGTTTTAATTAAATTTTCATAAAGTTCTTCTTCCATAATAATATAAATTAACTTATCATTTTTAATTGCTTCACTTATATAATAAAATAAATTCAAAAATAAGTGTTGCTTTCCATAGTAATATAAAATTTCATATGCCTTAAATGTATACTTTTTATTAAACTTATACAAATTGTTGGTTTCACAAAAAACACAATTAGCTATCATATCGTCAAGAAACTGACTTAGATAAATTACCTCATCATCCAACAAATTATAATTTGTTTTAACAATAATATTCTCCAATCTTTCTTTGTATTTTTCAATATTGCAATTTGTATTGCAATCATCACATAAAATTCTCATAATACCCCCCCAATACTTCTTTTATACCACATAAATCCATTTTTAATACAACCATATACTTTTGATATTACATCATTAATAGGTAATTAAATTTATTTATATCTGCCTCACTTTTCCCATTTATTCTCAATTGCTTTTATTACTGTTGGATTAAAAAATTAATATTAGTTTAATATTGATTTATTTATAAAACGAAATACACTTGATAAAATTAATAAGTCAAGCGTATTTCGTCTATAAAATTTAATTTTATACCAATTTAAGTCTTATTTAGTTATTTAAATTTATATATTTATCCTCTGATTGACTTTAATAAAAATTCTCCAAATTCCTTATCTAACTCCAATATATGCCTTCTATATCCATTAAACATTTTTTGATATGTATTAGCCACAAACAAAGGAGACATACTTCCATTTTCAACGAGACACTTTAATTTATCTAATTCACTTAAAACCTTTTTATGTTCCTTTACTATTGTTTTGTACTTAGGATATTTATATTGCTTTTGAATTGCTTCCTCTTCTTTAAAATGTCTGCTAATAAATTTTTCTGTCTCATCAAATGCCTTTAAAATTACTTTTTTGCTCTTATTTTGTTTCATAAAAAACAATAATTCACTAATACAATTAAGTATTTCTTTATGTTGACGGTCAATATTTCCAATTCCTATAGATAAATTATCATCCCAAATTGAGTTCATAAATAGTATTATGATTTCATCATTAACATTTGCTTTTTTTCCCATAATAGCCAATGAATCTTCATTAAAATCATCAAAAAACGTCTTAAACCCAGGATGAATTTTTTTAAACAAATTATACTGTAACCCAGCATTCTTATTTTCTAAAATTTCATACATTTATTCATACCTCCCATAAATTTTATTAATTCTCAATACCTTATGAATTTAAATTTCTACATATCATGATTATTTCCTTTTACTTTCATTTCATAACTTTTACTTTAATTTCCACACTTTTCTCCACATTATGCTACTTTTTTTATATTTTTTTTATTTTATAGGGCTGGTTTCATGGATTTAATCACTATTTTTGAGCTATATTGTATTAATTTGTATTAATATTTTTCATCAAATTTGTAATTGAATTAAAAAAACAGAACTTTTTAAATAAGTTCTGTTAATCACATTTTCTAAAAATGCTCCTTAATACCAATAATAATAATAATAATTTAAATGGAAAAATAATATGAATCTAATAAATAATATTCTTTATATTTAAAAGCCAGCTTCCTTAACATATTTTTTATTACTTTAATAGATATTTTACCTTGCTCATATTTATCAACATTTTTCAAAAAAATTTCTTTTTCTTTTAAACTTGCTTTATTTTTAAAGTATCCCCAAATATGCATTGCAGCATTAATTGAATTTCCAATTGTATATTCTTGTTTTATTGCTTCATCAATATAATTATAAAATTTAACTACAGGATACTCCTTCTTATCTTTAAGTAACTTCCTTATATCAAGATAAATTTTAGGTGAGCTTTCTAGGACTTTATATTTATATCTACTCCATTCCGCTTCTAACTTATTAATTGATTTATCTTTTGTTATAGAATTTATACATTTGACTGCTGAAAGATTTTTATCTTTAACTTCAAGCATTATATCAATATCATCTCTTTCTAATCCTTTATAAAAATCAACAAAACTCTCTACTTCTATTGTATTAGAATGTGACCCAGGTTTCTTTAAAATATCCTGCTGTGAATAATGAATTTTTTGAGTCCCATCTTTTTCTCCCCATGTTTTTTTGCATTCATTTATCCAATACAATTCACTTTTTATATTTGAATATGGATTAATTTTATTATGTAAATTATCAAAAATAACTGGTATATTTAACTTGTTCCCTATTTCTAGTACATCATTTATGTTATAAGATTTATCATCATTTTCAATAACCAATCTTTGCTTGATTCCATTTTCCAATAATGCATAGTTATCTATAAATCTTTTTATTGCTGATTTCTTATCATTATATACTCCACCTATATGTAATATTATTTTGCTTTCTTCATTAACTCCAAGACAATCTAAGACTTTATTATGATAATTTAAATCTATCATTGCCCTTTTTACTACATCTTCACTAGGAGAATTGAGTACAGTATATTGACCTGGATGCATTGAAACTCTTATGCTATTTTTTCTTATTTCCTTTCCTATTTTCGCAAACTCTTCTCCAAAAATATCCCACCATGGCAAATTATTTAGTGGACTTGAACCAAAAGGAATTAAATCAGAACTAATTCTAAAAAGTTTAATATTATTTTCAATATTATACTTAATTATATTATGAAGAGATTTTAAATTATTCTCTGTTACTTCTATTAGCTTTTCATCATTTGCACTTTTAGCTGTGCAGCTTTTTAAATTAGCGTTCAAAACTCCTATTGTTAAACAAGCATAACCAATTTTCAATGTTTCCAGCTCCTTTTCTTAAGATTACTTTAACTAGCTAAAGACACCTTGAATAGGTATTGATTTCACTTCAACCTCTCCAGTAGCTGTATGAGCTATTAATGTTCTAGAAACCCTTCCTCCTGTATTAACTATTTCATATCTTAGATTCATATCATTTAATATTTCTTTGATAACAGCTAAATTCCTTTCTCCAACTTTGAAACGATCCTCTAATTCTGAATCAACTCCACCATATAACGATATTTTAAAATCTTTCAAGTTACAATTATACTTTAGCTTCATTTCATTAATAACATTATAAACAGCCCTATCAGCATATTTTGCTGTTCTATACGCTTCATCATCAACATCAGTTGAAGCATTAGGCAGCAAAACATGAGCCATTGCAAGTATCTTTTTGTTTTGATCATAAATTACCATAGCTACACAAGTTGATAAAGCAAAGGTTTTAACAATATCTTCATTATTTGTTGAGATTATATATTCCCCAATTCCAACTATATATTCCATAAACCCACCCCTATACTTTGTATTTTATAACGCTATAATCTGTAAATCACTCGAAATATCTTTGAATATATCATCTATTATTTTAATTTTTAGTACTCAATATTTAAAACTCGGTTGTATTAAAATAGTGTATTACTAAATATATTTAGACTAATTATAGCATAAAATAAACATTCTAGACTACTTTTAAGATGTTACTCAACAATAAACTCTATAGAGAGAAAAGATATTACAAAATTGTTAAAACTACTGTTAAACATTGACAATATGTTATATCAAATGTATAATTTCCACTATGTTGCAATTAGAATCTAATTTTCCAAAAAATAACTGTACTAAGGAGATAAAAAATATGAATATTAAAAAGAAATTTGTTACTCTTGTTTTAACATTCGCAATGATATTAAGTTTTATTCCAACTTTGAATGTTCAAGCTGCAACGACAGATTATAAGTTAATATCTGAAAGTGAAGTAACTTCAAAAGAGGCAAAGAATTGGGCAAAATCCAAAGGTGCATCAAGTGATTTTTTAAAGCTAGCTGACCTTTATTTTAAATATTCATCAGATCATGGTGATGTAAATCCTGCAATTGCTTATGTACAAGCTGCAGTAGAAACTGGATATGGAAATTTTGGCGGTGTTCTTGATTCAAGTTATTATAACCCATGTGGCTTAAAAAAGTCATCTGGATCAGGTACTGATAAAGATACTTATCAAAAATTTGATAGCTGGGATGAAGGTGTACAGGCCCATTTAGACCATTTGGCATTATTAGCTGGCGTTAAGGGTTATCCAAGAGATAGTTCTTATGATGAAAAACAATCATCAAGTCTTAAAGGTAAAGCTATCAAGATAAGTGATCTTAGCGGAATTTGGGCTACAAATACATCTTATGGAGATCAAATAATTAATTTATATAAAGACTTAATAAATTCAACTAAAGACAATACAAACATTGACTCAAAGGATAATTCGTCACCAAATCCTGGTAAACCTGAGACTATCCCAAATTCTCCAAACATAACAACTGTTGTTGGAATCAATAATTCTCCAGTTAATATTACTTCAACTATAGGCTGGAGACAAATCTATGGTTCTTGGTATTATTACACTTCTGATAAAAACAAGGCTAAGGGATGGATTAAACCTGATAACTATTGGTATTACTTACAAGATGATGGCACAATGGCAACAGGATGGATTCAATTAAGCGGAACTTGGTATTATCTCGATGATTCAGGCGCAATGATTATAGGCTGGAGGTATCTAGGTGGCTGTTGGTATTATCTTCAAGGTGATGGAAGTATGGTAACTGGATTAAGGAAGATAGATGGTAAGAATTACCTCTTTGATCCTAGTGGTGAAATGTTAAAAGGATGGAAATTGCTAGACAATCATTGGTATTATTTCAATTCAGATGGAAGTATGGCAACAGGTTGGATTAAAGATAATAACTTAAGTTATTATTTATATGAAACTGGTGCAATGGCTAAAGGCTGGATTACTATTAATGGAGTCTGGTACTATTTTAAAGATAATGGCTCTATGCAAAAAGGATGGTTTACAGCATCCAATGGAGATTTATATTATTTAGATATGAGCACAGGAAAAATGCTTACAAATACAACAGTTGACCCTTATATAATAGGAGCTGATGGAAAAGCTATAAAAAAATCAACTTCAGATACAAATAATTCTTCAAGTAATTCAAAAACTGATACTACTCCTAGCAATACAAATGCATCTACTAACTCAAATTTGATATATGCTATAGATATTAGTAATCATGATGGAAATATAGATTTTAGTAAAGTTAAATATTCTGGTACGAAATATGTATATATTAAAGCTACTGAAGGCACAACTTTTGTTGATCCTTATTTATCAACTTATTATACTAATGCTCAAAATGTTGGTATAAAAACAGGCTTTTATCACTTTTTGGTTGGGACAAGTGCTCCTGAAACACAAGAACAAAATTTTTATAACAACATAAAAAATAAAAAAAGTGATCTTAAGCCTTGTTTAGACATAGAAACTTCTGGATTTAATGTTTCTGATTATGCTGTAAGGTTTATAAATGAATTTAAAAGAATAAGTAATATGAATATATGCATTTATACGTATTCTAATTTTATTAGTAACTTAGATGGACGTTTATCTAGTTATCCATTATGGGAAGCAAATTATAATAATACTGCCTTTAAAAATCTACCATCTAATTCAATTTGGACAAGCAGAATTGGACATCAATTTACTGATTCTGGAAAAATAAACGGAATTAATGCTAATGTTGATTTAGACGCATTTACTCAAGACATTTTAAACTAATAATATTAAATTCTGTTTAATAAAATTCATATTATTTGGGAAGCATATCTTTGGAGGTGATCTCATGATAGTAAGAGATATAATGTCAAAAGATATAGTAAGTTTAAATTCAGAAGACTCTATTGAAAGAGCTGCCCAGATTATGAGTCAATTTGATGTAGGTTCTGTGCCAGTATGCAAAAATGAAGAATTAGTTGGAATAGTTACAGATAGAGATATTACATTAAGATCTGTAGCGCCAGGTGGGTTTTCAAATGAACAAAAAATAAAAGATGTTATGACATCAAATCCTGTTACTGGAAATCCTAACATGAATATTCATGATGCAGCAAAAATAATGAGCGAGCAACAGATACGAAGATTACCTATTATCGAAAATAATCATTTAGTTGGTATACTTTCTCTTGGAGATATCTCAGTAGAACCTTCTTTACAAAATAATGCAGAAGAAGCTCTAAAAAATATTTCTGAACCAACAAAAAATCAACTGTAATTAATACGAAGCTAATAAAATTCCTAACTATAATAATTCAAAAAAGGCTTATCTTACTTTAAGATAAGCCTTTTTTATGTTCTAACACTTCTTAAATCATTTTAATACTTTGTTAATAAATATTTTGACTAGGTCAGGATCAAATTGACTTCCAGCATTATTCTTCAATTCTTCTATTGCTGCTTCTTTAGAAAGTATATCTTTATAGCATCGTTCACTTACCATTGCATCATACGCATCAGCTATAGTTATAATTCTTGAAATAAAAGGTATCTCTTCTCCCTTCAATCCTTTTGGATATCCACTTCCATCCCATCTCTCATGATGATATAATATATAATTTGCTATTTCAGTCATATCATCCACTGTACTAATCATTCTATATCCAATTTCTGAATGACGTTTAACTTCTTCCCATTCATCCGCTGTAAGTTTGCCTGGTTTATTTATTGTTCTTTCATCAACGATTATTTTTCCTATATCATGCAATTCACCTGCTGAAACCAATTTATTAATTTCATTTATAGGTAACTCTAAAGCTTCCCCAACTCTTTTGCACAAAGCTGAAACTCTAAATGAATGCTCACTTTCAATTTTACTTTTCTCTCTAAGAGTATTGATTACCGTTTTAATTGTTCTCCCTCTCATACTTTGACTTTCAAATACCTTTTTCCCATACATTGTATCTTCTGCTTTCTTAAATACATCTTCAATTTTCTCTTCGTCATTATACTTACATCCATACCCTAAGGAGATTGAAACCTCTACTGATCCAACTTTTTCTTTTGCTAATAATGACATAATGTTATTAATTATTTTGCAAGCTTCCTTTTCATCAGTTTTAGGCGATATAATAACAAACTCATCCCCAGCTAGCCTTGCAACAATATCATCTTCTCTACTGCCAAGCTTCATCATCTTACCAACTCTTTTAATCACTTCATCTCCCATTGCATGTCCAAAGGAATCATTTATTAATTTCAAGCCATTTAAATCTCCCATTATAAGAGTTATTGGTAGATTTGATCTTGTATTAATTCTTGCCAATTCTTCTTCAAAAAATCTTCTATTATATAATCCAGTTAATTGATCATGATAACTCAAATAAATAATTTCTTCTTTCCGCTTCATAAGATCAATAGCGTTTTTTATCTTTAGAGGTAACGAAATTTTAATTGCTTCCTCGGTTAATGGTTTTGCAAAATAATCAAATGCCCCAAGACTTAAAGCCTTTTCTACTGCTGCTTTATCCGATATACCAGTACATACAATTACTGGTATATCCATCAAATTACAATCTTCCTTAATTTCTTGTAATACCTGAAATCCATTTTTTTGAGGCATCATTACATCTAATACACATGCATGTATATTGTTTTCTAAAAGTTTTTTGGAAATATCCAAGCCATTGTCCACTTCAAATATGTTTATATCATCTAGCCTATTCTTAATTGCTTGATTTATAATTTTTCTTTCGATTGAAGAATCATCAATAATTAGTATATTCCCTCTCATAAATTTACTCACCCACTCTCATTACAATAATTTGTTTAATAAATTTTCAGCTTTTTGTATTAATTCGATCAATAAATCTTTTGAACCTATTTTTGCTTTTTCTTCTGCTTCCACTGCAATTTTAGCTATATCATTAGCTCTCACAGTTCCAGCAGAACCTTTTAATTTATGTAAATTCGTACGTGCTTCAATTAAATTATCTTTGGCTATATTGTCTTTTATTTCAGTTAATAATTTTTCTGCCTGTATACAAAAGTCTTCAACCAATTCTCGGCAAAATTCTTCATCAAAACCTGATTCCTCAGTAAGAAGCTTAACAATATCATCAAAAGAAGAATCTTTATTCTTATTAATTCTATCTTCACTTGAATCACTGGAATTTTTTAAAGTTCTATTATCATCAGTTTTACTGTGCTTTTGTAACATTTCTACCATCTGTTCAAATACAAAAGGCTTACTTAAATAATCATCCATTCCAGCTTTAAAACATTCATTTGCATCTCCTTTCATAGAATGTGCGGTCATTGCTATTATTGTTGTGTGTTTTGAACCAACTTCTAATTGACGTATTTTTCTTGTTGCTTCATAGCCGTCCATTTCTGGCATTTGACAATCCATAAAAATTATATGATAATCTTTAATTTTACAAGCATTCAATGCTTCTAAACCATTAACTGCAATATCACAAGATAATCCTATTAGCTTTAAACTATTAGTAAAGAACCTTCTATTAATTTCATTGTCTTCAACTAATAATATTCTTAAATCACTCTCCTCCATAAATTTGATATCAGTCATATTTTTATCTTCTTCTTTTAAATTAAATATTTCTTCTTCACTAGGATTATTTAATATCAAATTATAATAAAATGTTGTACCTTCATCTTTTTTGCTTATAACTCCGATTGTCCCTCCCATAAGCTCAACTATTTTCTTACATATTGCGAGACCTAATCCAGTACCACCATATTTTCTAGTCGATGAGGAATCAGCTTGACTAAATGGTTTGAATAATTTAGCCATTTCATGTTCATTCATGCCTATTCCAGTATCTCTAACCTTAAAATAAATTTCTGTATCGACTTCAGTTTGATTAATTAATGAAGCTTCAACAAGAATTTCTCCTTCATTTGTGAATTTAACAGCATTACTAATTAAATTACTTATAACCTGCCTTAACTTTGTTGAGTCACCCTTCAAAAAATTAGGAATTCTTGAATCTATAGATAAATTTAATTTAATTTCCTTCTCCTTTGCTCTTCCATTAAACAAGAATACCGTTCTCTCAATTATGGTAATAATATTAAAAGGAATATTTTCAAGTTCCATTTTTCCAGCTTCAATTTTAGAAATATCCAATATATCATTAATCACTGCCAGCAAAGTCTCAGATGAAACCTTAATTGTATCAATAAATTCTCTTTGAGACGTATTTAAATCAGTTTTCTCTAAAAGACTTAAAAATCCAACTACTCCATTCATAGGCGTCCTTATTTCATGGCTCATGTTTGCTAAAAATTCACTTTTAGCTCTGTTCGCTTCTTCAGCAATATCTTTAGCTGCAATTAATTCATTGGTTCTTTCATTAATCTTGTCTTCCAGATTATTTATCAATGAATATAATTCCTCTGCCATATGATTAAAAGCCGTAGATAATTTTCCAACTTCATCATTTCGAAAAATTTTGGCTCTTTCAGATAAATCTCCTTTTGAAAATTTATCCGCTGAAATAGTCAATTCTTCAATAGGTCTTAAAATAAATTTAGTACTTTGTAGATGAATTATTATTGCTAAAGCAAGTGCTGTTATACTAAGAAAAATTGCAATATTAATGGAATTAGTAATTTCTTTTGTAAAGACACTTTCAGGCATTGAAGTTACTATAAGCCAATCTAGTCCTTCTTTTTCATATTCAAAAATTTTTATATGATAAGTTTCATTTCCAATTTTTGTTACAAAGGTGGTATTAGAAGTATTTTTATAATTTTCGTATGCATCATTTATTGATTTATCACTAAATTCTCCAATTAGTGTTCTTTTTATATTTCCATCTGATAGCTTCTCAAAATTAGGCTTTTCTAAAGAATTTGCTACTAAGTATCCAGAGTTATTTTCAATTATGTATGCTGTTGCTGATTTATTGTCTGCTATTTTTTTTAAAGATTCATTAAGAGTTGAAAGAGTTATGTGCGTTCCCATTACCCCTTGAATTGTACCGTCTTTATTGTAAATAGGATATGCTGCCGATAAAGCCAAGTCATCTTTTATAAAATGTTTATAAATATCGGAAAATACAGTCTTTTTTTGTTCTTTTGCTTGTATATACCAATCCCTTGTTCTAGGATCAAAGTTACCATAATCCTTTACAAAAGTTCCTTCTGATAAATCATTATTTACGCTATAGTACATTGAATGACCATTGGTATCAGCATTACTTCTATAAATTTCTATTTGATCATTTTCATTTTTTCGTGCTCCATAATATTCCCCATTTTCTGTTCCAAAACTAAAGCTATAAATTTCATCATTCCCTGATTTAACAACCCCTGCAAAAAACTTATCTCTTTGCTTTTCATTATGTATATCAATTACTTTATTTTCAATCATACTATGATTAATTTCATTGTTATACAAAGGTATAGAAAATAGTAATTGTATTTCGTTGAAAATATCCTTGTTTGTATCCTCCTGAATATTTTCTATTGTAGTTTTTTCTGAAAGATTCCAGTTTCTAAATACAATAAACGTTATAATTCCAATAGTTGTAGTCATTAATGCTATAAATAAAGCACTAATTAAAATTCTTAATGAGCATGTTCTACTGAAGATTACAATTTTTTTTAATATAGGTATCCTAGACATAATCACCCTCCCCATATATAACCTCTCAATATTCTAGCCACAATGTTTATAGTAATTAATGACAGATTTATCTTATAATTATTTTATTGGATAAGTATTGTTTTAATTATAGCATTTTGTCAAATATTATTGCAACAGCATTGATATTCTTTAATATAATTATAATTATACAAAAACCCCCGAAAAATCGGGGGTTCTTATATAATATTTAATTTTTTTAGATAACCTTATCTTAAGTTTATCTAAATAGAAAGTTATCATGATGTCACTGCCAAAATTATATTGTTTTTTGATTAGTACCAAAACTAATAGTACTAAACTCGTTGATGGTTACACTTTTTTGCTTGACAATCTATGCTGTTTAATTTTGAACATTCTTAACGCGGTTTTCTGCTTTTAACATAACTTTCCGTCTATTACGACTGTTTTACTTTTTTTCATACATTCAATTGTAACTACAAGTTGCAACTATAATTGAAAACTACTGCGCATTAAATTCAGATCTTTTCATCCAAATTATTTTACTGGAACATTAACATTTGCACAATTATGTTATTTATTTCCTAATACTGTGACATGAACTGTTTTTGTACCCCAATTATTACATTCACTAGAACTATTAAAGTATACATCTATTATATTTCCTTTTATTGCTCCACCTGTATCGGCTGCAATTGCATATCCATATCCTTCAATATATAAATGCGATCCTAACGGTATTACATTTGGATCTACTGCCACTGTGCTAAGTCCACTTGGATCTCTTTGCACTGGTAATCCACTTGCTGTAATGTTTCCAGTTCCTCCAGTATATGCTGTTGCTGAACAAATCAATGCTCTGTTTGCTGTTGCTGCATTAGCTACGTTTACTAATGATATAGCTTTTGCGCCTAAACAAATGCTTAAAGCCATTCCAAAAGCAATTGACTTTTTCATAATGTTTGTCCATTTAAAATTCTTTGACATTTAATCTCTCCTTTTCAATTCGCAAACCATCTTTCATATTATATCACACTTTTTCAGTGTAAACGTATTTAAATTGCATTTTTTTTATTTTTTTAGTATTTTTAATAGAGTTTGTTAATTTTTTAAGCAAATTGCTTAATTTTGAAAAAATATCAATGCTCATTGATTAGCTTATTTTAACCAACGAGCATTGATGTTTATCTTCATTTTTACTTTAATTTTCCCATTTGACTAATTACCATATTATAATATTGGCCTTTTAAATCCATAAGAGCTTCATGATTTCCGCTTTCCAATATTTTTCCATCCCCAATAACCATAATTTTATCTGCATCTCTTATAGTAGATAAACGATGGGCTATTAAAAAACTTGTTCGATTTTTCATTAAACTTACCAAAGCACGCTGAATATCTTTTTCTGTTTTAGTATCAACACTGCTGGTTGCCTCATCTAAAATTAAAATAGGACTATCACATAATACTGCTCTAGCAATTGCAACTAATTGGCGCTGTCCCTGACTTAGATTATCGGTTGATCCAGACACCCTTGTATTATATCCCTTTGGCAATTTATCAATAAAGTCATGAGCCCGAGCAATTTTAGCTGCTGCTATCACTTGTTCATCCGTTGCATTAATTTGTGAATATCGAATGTTATCCATAATTGTACCAGTGAAAAAACAAGTATCTTGAAGTACAACTGAGAAACACTTTCTAAGACTATTCCTCTTTATATTTGTAATTGGTTCATTATCAATTAAAATTTGTCCGCTCAAAGCATCATAGAAACGTATCAGAAGATTAACAATAGTGGTCTTTCCAGCACCAGTTTCTCCAACTAATGCAACTGTCTCTCCCGGCTCAACCTTAAAGCTTACATCCTTTAATATAGTTCTAGACTTATCATATGAAAAACACACATTATCAAAGACAACTTTACCTTTCGGCTCTATAATTTCAATTGCATTTTCTAAATCAGCAGGTTCTTCTTCACTATCTAAAATTTCAAATACACGTTCAGCTCCTGCTAATGCTGACTGAATTGTATTAAACATTCCTGCAATAGAATTTAATGGCATAGAAAATTGTTTCGAATAACTCAAGAAACTAACTACAGTTCCAACAGATACTCCATATCCAACTGATAATATCCCTCCAACGATTGCAACTATTGCAAAGATTAAATTATTGATAACATTCATAATAGGCATCATATATCCAGACCATATTTGAGCTTTAGTACTGCTTTCGTATAATTTTTCGTTAATAGTTGAAAACTGCTTTAAAATATCCTGTTGTTTTCCAAAAGCTTTTACCATTTTTAACCCTAATATATTTTCCTCTATAACTCCATTAAGGCTCCCTAAACTCCTTTGCTGTGCTGAAAAATGAGATCGGCTATTTCTAGCAATTGCCCTCGTTAAAAGCATAACTAAAGGAATACATAATAAAACAACTAAAGTTAAAAAAACATTAAGTGATATCATTATTATTAATGCTCCAGCTAAAGTTAATATACTTGATATTAATTGGGTAGTTGTTTGTGCAATAGTAGAACTTATGTTATCTGCATCATTTGTAATTCTGCTCATAGTATCACCATGAGAACGAGTATCAAAAAATTTTAAAGGAAGCTTCTGTAGTTTTTGAAAAAATTCAGTTCGTACTGCAAACACAAGTTTTTGCGAAACCTTTAGCATAATAACACCATTTACAGATGAAATAAGCCAATTTATCAAGTATAAAATTGTAATTGTTCCCAAAAACCAAATAAGTAGTTTTGTATCTACTGTTCTAGTTTCAATATTAAAAGTATTAAAAGCTTTTCCTATGTAATATGGAATCGAAACTGAAATTAATGAAGATATAATTGTTAATACTATGGCTGCAAAGATAGTTTTTCCCCACCTCATATATATCTTAATTATTCGCATTAATGTGCCCTTTGCATTTTTAGGTTTCTCAGTTGGACCAAAACGATTCCTTCCGCCTCCTTTTGGTCTTCCGCCCATAGTAGGTGCTTTTACTTCTGAGTTAGAAAATTGCGTTGCCATAACTTACACCTCCTTACTGCTCTCTATTTGGGTTTTATAGATATCTCTGTATATTTCACAATTCAGCATAAGCTCTTCATGAGTTCCATATCCAACCTTCCTACCATTGTCCATAACTAATATTTTATCTGCAAACATGGCTGTTCCACATCTTTGAGTAATAGTTATTATAGTTTGATTTCTTATCTTAGAATTTAAACCTTCCCTAACCATTGCTTCTGTCACTGCATCAAGAGCGCTAGTTGCGTCATCAAGAATCAATACAGAAGAATCTTTAAGAATTCCACGAGCAATAGAAATACGCTGCTTTTGCCCACCTGAAACATTAACTCCTGCATTTCCCAAAATACTTTCATAACCATCCTGCATTTTTTCAATAAAACCAGCTTGCGCTATATCTATAGCTTGATTAAACAGTTCAAAATCCGCCTCTTTATTTCCCCATTTGATATTTTCAGAAACTGTTCCAGAAAAAAGCATAGGTTTTTGAGGAACAATAGCTATATTATCACGGACTCTTTCAATATCTAACGCTCTTATATCATGTCCATTAGCTAAAATTTTTCCATTTGTTACATCATAAAATCTTAAAAGTAACCAGGCAATTGTAGACTTTCCACTTCCAGTTGGTCCAATTATAGCTAAATTCTCCCCATGATTAATGGAAAAGGACAAATCTTTTATTGCAGGCATCCCACTTCCATTGGGATATGCAAAAGTAACATTTTCAAATTTAATATCTCCATTTATTTTCTCAAATCCACTTACTTTATCAACTCCATTGTCCTTATCCCTTTTGTCTATTTTAGTTCTTTGACTAAAGTCACCTTCACAATCAAAAACTTCTTTAATACGAGCATTAGAAGCCTTTGTTCTAACAAAAGTATTAAATATATTAGTTATCATGATTAATGAGGTTAATATTTGAGCCATATAAATTGTAAAAGCAGTAATATCTCCTGGATTTGCAAGGTTAAGTGCAAACATATTACTTCCTACAAAAATTACAATTACTGTACCAATTCCAACTGTAAGTGTTATAAGTGGAGAAACAAAAGTAACAATTAATTGAGATGATATACCTTTCTCCATAAGATTCATGTTTACATTTCCAAACTTTTCAGCTTCCTTATCATATGTTCCAAAGGCTTTAATCAAACGCACTCCTATAAGATATTCCTGCACAATTGCATTTACCTCATCCATTGCCTTCTGCAGCTTATAAAAACGTGGATAACTAAATTTCATACTTCCTATAATAAGAATTCCAACTATTGCAACAACACCGTAAATAATAATGCTAAGTTTTAAGTTTAGAATACTTGCAAATATAATACTACCCATACAAGTAATAGGTGCTTTTAAAAAAATCCTCATAATTCCATTAACAAATTGTACTATTTGAGAGGTATCATTTGTCATACGTGTAATAAGGGAACCACTTTCAATTTTATCAGCACTTACTTCAGAGAAATATATTATCTTTTCAAACAAATCATATCTTAATTCTGCTCCCATACGCTGTGATACCTTACTAGCTAAAATATTTCTGGTAACAGCAAAGCATGCCCCGATTGCAGTCACCAAAAGCATAAGTATTCCCCAATAATAGACTTTGTAAAGAGCACCTTGTTCTATACCAGTATTAATTATATTTGACATTAAAGTCGGACCAAGCAAATCACAAATTGCTTCACAAACAACACAAAAAACAGCAATTAAGAATGGTAATTTATACTTATTAAAATACTTACTATATAATTTCATATTATTTAACCTTTCTTTTGTTCTAATCGATAATATTAATTTAATTAAGTACTTAAAGATTTCCAAGGAAAATCAACATGCTTCAATAATTGATTATTAAACATTGATAATTACAATTTTATTTTTTAGAAATGGATAATATAAAATCAGTAATCATGAATTTAAAACTATCTTCTAGATTTATTGGATTTTGAAAATATCCATGAGAGCTTAAAGAAACAAAACCATGCAATAAACTTCTCAAAGCTCTACTTTTATGAATTATTTGGGCTTGATCTTCCATATAGAACTCCAAAATCTTGCGAATTATTGTAGTTGTTTCTTTTGATAATCGTTTCACTTCATCATTTTCTGTGCTTGGTATATTCATATAAAGTCTGTAACCAGACTTATTTTCTACTGCAAATTCTCTATAAACATACGAAAATTCAATAATAGCTGCTTCACCGCTTTTACCAATTAATCTTTCCATTAATCTAGAGTTAAGTTTATTTAAAAAATGAATTGTCATTTTAATTTTCAAATCTTCTATATTATCAAAATGATTATATAAGGATGGATATTTTATTTCCAATTTTTCTGCAATCTTTTGAAATGAGATTTGATTTAACCCAATTTCATCAGCTAAAGAAAAAGCAGTTTCAATAATTTTCTCCTTAGTCAAATTTCGCTTTTGCACCATTTAATCGCCCCTTAAAATTTTAATTAATAAAAATAGTTTATCACGATAAATTATTTTTATCAAACATCAAATTATAAGAATAAACTATTTTTTATAGTTTACAAATTATATTTAATAGTTTATTCTTATAATGATAAGTATTATAAATATAAATAGGCATAATGAAGCCTTAACTTAAAATATAGCTTAAGAATCTTCTTTGTAATGCCCTAAAATTAAGATAAAGGATTAGATGTTTTATGAAAATGTGGAAAAGAAATTTGATAGTTTGTTGGTTTGGAATGTTTGTTACTGGTGTTGGCTTAAGCCAAATAGCACCTATACTTCCCCTTTATATTAATAAACTTGGTGTTAGTGATCCAGCCTTAGTTTCAAAATTTTCAGGAATCGCTTTTGGAGTAACTTTTATATCTCTAGCTATTTTTTCACCAATTTGGGGACAAGCTGCTGATAGAGTTGGAAGAAAACCAATGCTACTTAGAGCCAGCCTTGGTATGACAATAATTATAAGCTGTATGGGCTTTGCTCCAAATGTCTATGCATTAATAGGACTTAGATTACTTCAAGGTATAATATCAGGTTATAGTACAGCCTGCACAACCTTAATAGCAACTCAAACAGAAAAGGAACATGCTGGATATGCCTTAGGAACTCTTTCAACAGCTAATATTGCAGGATCTTTACTAGGTCCAACTCTAGGAGGTTTTATTGAAGAAAGCTTTGGCTTGCAAAATGTATTTTTTTTAACAGGCGGGTTACTTTTCATTGCATTTATTACAACTGCTTTATTTGTTAAGGAATCCTTCACTCGTTCAGATAAAAAAGTTCAAAGCATGAAGGAAGTATGGGATACTATTCCTTACAAAAATTTAACCATTACTCTTTTTGTAACTTTTTTCATCTTAACTGTAGCCCTATATTCAGTAGAGCCTATTATTACAGTATATGTTTCTCAACTTTCAATAAATTCAAAACATGTTTCCATGCTTGCTGGAATAACCTTTTCTGCATCTGGTCTAGCAAATATCCTTGCTGCTCCAAAGCTTGGAAAATTATCTGATAAAATAGGAACACACAAAATTATTTTAACAGCACTTATATTAGCTGGAATTATCTTTATACCTCAAGCTTTTGTAAAAAGTACTTGGCAGTTAATGTTCCTTAGATTTTTGTTAGGTTTAACTGCTGCTGGATTAACACCATCTATAAATATTCTAATAAAAAAAATCACACCATCAAATCTTATAGGAAGAGTTTTTGGATTTACTATGTCAGCTGCTTATCTTGGTACTTTTGCAGGTTCAATTTTGGGTGGTCAGATAGCAGGAACTTTAGGGATAAGATATGTATTTTTTGTTACAAGTGCATTATTACTAATAAATGCTGTATGGGTTTATTTTAATGTCTATAAGAAACTTAATTCAAATTATCAATTTCATGATAAAAATAATCAAACTAAACTTGGAACTATAAATAAACAATTCCAACATTGAGAACACAAATTTAAACGACGTGCTTTTTACACGTCGTTTAATTTATTAAAAATATTAATCTAAATCTTTCAATACTGCTCTATACATGTCTTGTAAGGCCATAAATTGGCCACCAATATAAAAACCTGCATCATATAAATTTACATGTTGTATTTTTATAATAACTGGAATAGTTACTTTATTATAATTAAATGCGATTTCCAGCATATCATTTACTTTCATTCTTTCATTTGATATGAAACCTATACCTGAAATCGAAAGGTCAACTCCCTGAACCTCGATATCAACCTTTTTTGAATTTATACTTTCGATTTTAAATTTATTATCATATTTATATCTTTTATTAACTCTACGCTCTTTTTTAAATATCTGTTCTTTTCCGTTAATAAAACTATATTCTTTCATATTTATATATTCGTTCCTTTCATTTATTAATGCAGTTAAATATATTCTATCATATTTATGTTAACTATAGATGTAAATTATTTGTTTTATATCTTAATATTCTATGCTGCTCATTAATTATAAATTCCTTTATAAAAAAATACAACATTATGTTAAAACCAAATACCTAAAATTATTTATGTATATTATAGATATCCAAATTAAAAATCAAACTTATAAATGGAATATACATGCATCATTGAGAAATTATAATCGTAACACTACACTAGAAATCAGAT
>NZ_JAKJJY010000031.1:0-57976 GCF_022320955.1 Clostridium sp. YIM B02555
TAAAAATTGCTGGTTTACTTAAATGTATTTATCTTATTCTGTTCAATTTTCAAAGACCATTTTCTTTCTTACAACTTTCGTTGTAATATCTTGTTTCTTTTTGTCACTCACAAGCGACTCGTTTATCTTATCACTTACTTTCAAGCTTGTCAACAACTTTTTCAAAATCTTTTTTAGCTCTTTATTTGTGAGCTATTTGTTCATTTGCTTTAGTTGTTTACCGCTCTCAGCGACGTGTTTTATCTTAACATATCCACTTAGCCAAATTGCAATTAAATCACTCATAATTTTAATTTAGATTTATAATTCACTAATATTCTTCACTTTTCTTAATTATCCTCATATTGATACACCCCGCAGAGTTAATTGCTTACTATAAGAGTTTACATCCATAATATCAGCTTAAAATCTATTCTATCATCTTTTCTCATTAATCTTCCTTTCCTCGACTCCTTATACCAATTTCTTTAGTTTATAAATCTTTTAATACTCCTATAATTCTAATAAAACAAAAAAAACTACTGAAATATATTTTAGAACTGCTTAATCGCTGTGCAAAATATATATTTCAATAGTTTATTTTTCTATAATTATATTGCTATAAATATATATTATAAAAATAGCCTCTTGCTATTATTAACGTTATATTAACAGTACCACCATATATAAAACATTTATTATAGCCTATATTACAAATCCTTATCCATAATTCATGCAGCTGGTTGTCAAAAAGTAATCCAAAAATCTTAAATCATCTGTTACTTCAGGATGAAAAGAAGTGACTACAATATTTCCTTCTCTTGCAGCTACTATATTATTATCTATCTTACATAATACTTCTACAGTTTCTTTTACATCTACTATATATGGTGCTCTAATAAAAACAAGTTCTATTTTTTCTTCAGATACTGTACTAATTGATTCATAAACTCTAAAACTATCTATTTGAGTTCCAAATGCATTTCTTCTTACTTTAATATTCATTACTTTAAGATATTCTTCTTGCCCTTCTATCTCATCTGCCAATAATATCATTCCTGCACATGTTCCCCAAGTTGGAAGTCCATTTCTTATTTTATTCCTTAATGGTTCCATTAATCCTGTTATTTTCAATAGTTTTCCAATAGTTGTACTTTCTCCTCCTGGCAATATTATTGCATCAATATCATTTAAATCTTTTTCCTTCTTAACTTCAACTCCTATATGTCCTAAATGCTTTATCTGATTTAAATGCTCTAAAACATCCCCCTGCAGAGACAAAACCCCAACCTTCATTTTACCATCCTCTTTCAGCATATTGAGTCTTTACCTCTTCTGCTGAGATTCCACTCATTGCATTTCCTAAATCTGCAGAAACTTCTGCTAATTTTTCAGAATCATTATAATAAGTAGTAGCCAATACAATAGCTCTTGCTCTTTTTTCTGGATTATCAGATTTAAATATTCCTGAACCCACAAATACACCATCACTGCCTAACTGCATCATAAGAGCTGCATCTGCTGGCGTTGCAATTCCTCCGGCTGCGAAGTTAACAACAGGTAATTTACCATTTTCCCAAACGTATTTAATTAACTCATATGGTGCTCCAAAATTTTTAGCTAAAGTCATTAACTCTTCTTTTGATGAACTTTGTATTTTCTTTATTTCCTCAGTCATCGTTCTCATATGCTTAACTGCTTGTACTATATCTCCTGTACCTGCTTCACCTTTAGTTCTTATCATTGATGAACCTTCACCAATTCTTCTTAGTGCTTCGCCAATATTCGTTGCACCACAAACAAACGGAACTTTAAAAGTTTCTTTATTTATATGGTATTTATCATCTGCAGGCGTAAGTACTTCGCTTTCATCTATGAAGTCAATATTCAGAGCTTCTAATATTTGAGCTTCCACAAAATGCCCTATTCTGACTTTAGCCATAACTGGAATAGATACTGCCTCCTGAATCTCCTTAATCATTTTAGGATCTGACATCCTGGCAACTCCACCTTCTTTTCTTATATCTGAAGGAACTCTTTCAAGAGCCATTACTGCACATGCCCCAGCTTTTTCTGCAATTATAGCCTCTTCTTTGTTTGTGACATCCATAATAACGCCACCCTTTAACATTTGAGCAAGATTTTTATTTATTGATTCTCTTTCCATAATACATAAATCCCCCCTTTTTGAATTACCCTTATAATAAAATATGTATGGATACAATGCAAATGTACCCATACATTAAAATGATACCAATCAACTTTTACTCACAAACATTTATATATCTCTTAAATTTTCCTTTACAGACATATGATTTATCAACAATTTTAAATCCTGCATCCATAATATAATTATCCATATCCTCAAAAGTAACTAAGACTAATCTATCACTAATTTTACGTGCACTTCTGATAAGAGCTGTTTGCTCCTCTATTGTCGTTGGTGTAAATAAACCATATGGCAAATCTATAATTGCAACATCGTACCTCTCTTCTATTTCATTCATATCCCCATTAGTTATTACATCTTCATAACCATAGAATTTTAAGTTTTTCTTAGCATTTTCTGCAATACTCATATTGAGTTCACATCCAACAACATTAATCTCCATTGAAAGAGCTTCAAGAATAACTGTCCCTACTCCGCAACATGGATCTATTAACTTTAACTCCAAGTTGTTTCTAACTGCTATATTTACTAGTGCTCTAGCCACTCTCACGCTCAAAGAATTCGAATATGAGTAGGGTTTCTTATCATGAATATGCCACTCATAATCATTTTTCTCATACTTACCAAATATCCACTTTCCATTAATCCTTGTAATCCCAAGAATAATCTTAGGATTGTGAATTTCTGGTTCCCCTGTTATTACAAATCCAATTTGACTCAAGCTTTTAAGTCTTTCCTCATAATCTATATCCCCATATTCTGTTCTTAAGTAACAAACCTTAAAATTATCATATGCTAATTTATCCCCTATGATATTTTTCATTATTTGCTCTAATGAATCCTCTTCATATACAACTGATATCATTTCTTTTATAAAAGGACTCCTTGACGGGCAAATGTAAAAATCTGAAAACAAGTATTTTTCACTTAGAGTTTCTCTGAAAAGACACTTAATCTCCAGCTTGCATAAAGCTTCTTCAAACACAGGATACTTAATGTAGTAGAAGTACTTTTTATAATTATTATCATCTAATTTATCTTTATCCAATTAATTTCACCATCTTCGCTTTAAATATAATTTAAGTATTGATATTAGTTTAATAATACCATAACAGATGCACGAAATAATTCATATTCTATAATCTAAATAAGTGCTTCAACCCTTTTTATTCTTCAACTCTATTTAACATAACATTATTTTTCACTGTTTTGTTATATATGATAACGTTTTTATCTCCGTTTTATTATTTTTTATATAAAATATTAAATATCAATCTTGTAATAATCACTTGCATATGTTATTATATCAACAATATATATGATAACTTTATAATATTTTATCAACATATTTCGAAATTAATTATCATTTTAATATTATTGTTTAAATTAAAGGGGGATAAATATATGAAAAAAAATTTATTATCGGGAATATTAATTTCCGCTATGGCTGTTACTCTTTTAGCTGGTTGTAGTGGAAATACAGCTGGAGGCGGAAGCAATGGAGATACTATAAAAATCGGTGCCATTGGTCCATTATCTGGGGCAGCATCTACTTATGGGGTTTCAGTTAAAGAAGGTGCTCAATTATTAGAAAAAGAAGTTAATGATGCTGGCGGAATTAACGGTAAGAAAATCAAATTTGTTTTTGAAGATGACCAAGCTGATCCAAACTCATCGATGCAAGCTTTCAATAAACTTGTTGATGATGAAAAAGTATGTGCGATTTTAGGACCTGTTACATCAGGTGCAACACTTGCAGTTGCTCCAAATGCAACATCAAAGCAAATTCCTATGATAACTCCAACAGCTACAGAACCAACAATAACTAAAGTTGGTGGAGATTATATGTTTAGAGGTTGTTTTGTAGACTCTTTCCAAGGTGATGTTCTTGCTAAATATGCAACTGAAAAATTAGGAAAGAAAACTGCTGCAGTTTTATATAATTCTGGTTCAGATTACTCAAAAGGAATAGCTGACAGCTTTAAAGCAAAATTTGAAGGTGCTGGTGGACAAGTTGGTGAATTCTTAACTTACAATGATAAAGATACTGACTTTAAAGCTCAATTAACTAAAATTAAAAGCTTAAATCCAGATGTAATAGTATTACCTGATTACTACAATGTTGTTGGTCTTATTGCTAAACAAGCTAGAGATATGGGAATAACTTCTCAATTCCTAGGCGGAGATGGATGGGAATCAGAAGAATTAACTAAAATCGGTGGAAAAGCTGTGGATGGTGCATTATATATCAATCACTACTACTCTGGAGACTCAGATGAAAATGTAAAGAAATTCGTTGAATCATACAAGAAAGAATATAACAAAGAACCAGATGCTTTCGCTGCTCTTTCATATGACACTTCTAAAATATTAGTAAAAGCAATCGAAAAAGCTGGCAAAACAGATGGTGCCGCTATTAAAGATGCTTTAGCTGGAATGGAAATGAACAGTGTTACTGGTAACATCAAATTTGGTAGTGACAGAAGTGCTATAAAGAGTGCTGCAATTATTAAAGTTGATGGAGATAAGAAAGTTTTAGCTGGTAAAGTTAATCCTTAATCATTAAAAAAAGGAGGAATATACAATGGAATTTATACAACAAATCATTAATGGTTTAGCTTTAGGTAGCGTATATGCCCTCCTAGCATTAGGATATACAATGGTATATGGAATCATACAGTTAATAAACTTTGCTCATGGTGAAATTTATATGATAGGAGCCTTTTCAGGCTTCTATTGTGCTTCAACATTAAAATTGCCATTAATCCCAACATTATTAGTTGCTATGGCAGTTTCAGCATTAGCAGGAATAATCATAGAGAAGGTTGCTTATAAACCACTTAGAAATTCTCCAAGAATTGCATTACTTATTACAGCAATTGGTGTTTCTTTATTCTTACAAAATGCTATGAGATTATTAGTTGGATCTAATCCAAAACCATTCCCTGATTTAATTAATGCTGGGAGTATTAATATAGGTGCTATTCAAATTGATATGAAGACAATATTAATGTTTGGAGTTTCTGCACTTCTTGTTGTTTTACTACAATTTATTGTTTACAAAACTAAAGTTGGAAAAGCTATGAGAGCCTCTTCTCAAGATATGGAAGCTGCTTCTCTTATGGGTATAAATGTTGATAACACTATTTCACTTACCTTCGCTATTGGCTCTGCCTTAGCTGGTATAGCTGGAGTTTTAGTTGCAATATCTTACCCTAGCATTACTCCTTATATGGGAGCTATGCCTGGGCTTAAAGCTTTCGTTGCTGCAGTACTTGGTGGAATTGGAAGTATACCAGGAGCCCTTGTTGGTGGACTTGCTATAGGCTTACTTGAAACTTTTTCTAAAGCTTATATCTCAACCAACTTCTCTGATGCAATAGTTTTTGCAATTTTAATTATAATACTTTTAATTAAGCCTTCTGGTCTATTGGGTAAAAAGACCAATGTGAAAGTGTAGGTGTTAATTATGAAGAATTTGTTTAATAAAAAGAATATATGTATTGCTGCCGGAGTTTTAATAACTTATGGAGTATTGTTTGGTTTAATAAGTGCTGGTGCCATTAACTCATATTACAAAGGAATTATTACTTTTGCTTTAATTAATGTTATCTTAGCAGTATCACTAAATTTAATTGTTGGATTTACAGGACAATTATGTTTAGGACATGCTGGTTTTATGTCAATAGGCGCATATGTATCTGCTATGGTTACACAAAAAGCACACATGCCCTTTGTTGTTTCAATTATTATTGGTGCAGTAATTGCATGTATATTAGCAGCATTAGTTGGATATCCTACACTAAAGCTTACAGGTGACTATTTTGCAATAACTACCTTAGCCTTTTGTCAAATTATCCAAATAGTAATTATGAATATTGATACAGTTGGTGGGGCGCGTGGACTTACTGGTATACCAACAAAAACTACTTTTACAGTTGCTTTTGTCTTTATGGTGGCCAGCATAGTTATAATAAAGAATATAATTAATTCATCGCAAGGGAGAGCAATGCTTTCAATTCGTGAAAATGAAATAGCTGCTGAATCTATGGGAATCAACGCATTAAAATATAAAATGATGGCATTTATTATAGCTGCATTTTTTGCTGGACTTGCTGGAGGACTATATGCTCATTATTCAGGTTATATAAAACCAGATCTTTTCGACTTTAACAAATCAATTGATTATTTAACTTTCGTTGTATTTGGTGGTATGGGATCTTTATCTGGTTCAATTATTTCAGCTATAATGTTAACTTTCTTACCAGAACTTTTAAGAAGCATGGGTGATTTCAGAATGGTTATTTATCCATTAGCTTTAATACTTCTTATGATATTCAGACCTGAAGGATTGCTTGGAGATAAGGAAATTTCTCTTAAAATCTTCGGCAAAATAATACCAAGTAAAAAGTCAAAGGACAGAGAGGAGGCATAATTCAATGTTAGAAGTTCAAAATTTATCAATTGTATTCGGTGGATTAAAGGCAGTTTCAGATTTTAATCTTACTATAAATGAAAAAGAAATTGTTGGACTTATTGGACCTAATGGTGCTGGTAAAACTACTGTATTTAACATGTTAACTGGCGTTTATACTCCAACTGAGGGTACTATATCCTATCTTGGGGAAAAGATTCAAGGTCTTAAACCATACAATATCACTCAAAAGAAAATAGCTAGAACCTTTCAAAATATACGTCTATTTTCTCATCTTTCTGTTCTTGATAATGTAAAAGTAAGTTTTAACTATAGAATAAATTATTCTCTATTTGATTCTATCTTTAGAACTCCTAAATTTAGAAAAACTGAAGCTGAAATTATAGATAAGAGCATTGAATTATTAAAAGTCTTTTCTCTTGATGGAAAAAAAGATGAATTAGCTAGCAATCTTCCTTATGGAGAGCAAAGAAAACTTGAAATTGTAAGAGCCTTAGCAGCTGAGCCATCTCTTTTATTATTAGATGAACCTGCTGCTGGTATGAATCCTCAAGAAACAGTAGAGCTTACTGAACTTATAGACTGGATTAAAGAAAAATTTAATATTTCAATTCTTTTAATTGAACATGATATGAAACTAGTTATGGGAATTTGTGATAAAATTGCTGTTCTTGATTACGGAAAGAAAATAGCTGAAGGTACCCCTGAGGAAATTAAAAACAACCCTAAGGTAATTGAAGCTTATCTTGGAGAGGGGGCTTAAAAAATGCTTAAAGTAGAAAATATTAATCTATATTATGGTGTAATTCATGCCCTAAGGGATATTTCCCTTGAAGTAAAACAAGGTGAAATAGTAACATTAATAGGCGCCAATGGTGCTGGCAAGACTTCTACCCTTAGAGCTATATCAGGACTTCAACCTATAAAGTCAGGTAAGGTTACTTTTAAAAATTCAGAATTAAGTAGAACTCCAGCTAATAAAATAGTTTCTTTAGGTCTTTCACATATACCTGAAGGAAGAAGAGTTTTCCCTCAGTTAACGGTTTTAGAAAATCTAGAGTTGGGTGCTTATTTAAGAAAAGATAAAGCTGGAATAAAGCAAGACTTGGAGATGGTCTTTGCTAAATTTCCAAGATTAAAAGAAAGAATAAAACAACAAGCAGGTACACTTTCTGGTGGTGAACAGCAAATGCTTGCAATAGGAAGAGCTCTTATGAATAGACCGGAAATGTTAATCTTAGATGAACCTTCAATGGGACTTGCGCCTCTTGTGGTTAAAGATATCTTTGATACAATTGTTGAAATCAATAAATCAGGGACTACTATACTTTTGGTTGAGCAAAATGCAAATATGGCATTAGCTATTGCAGATAGAGCTTATGTTCTTGAAACAGGAAGAATAGTTAAGTCTGGAGATGCACAAGTACTTCTTAATGATGAAAGTATTAAGAGTGCTTATCTTGGAGAATAAAAAATTTAATTAAATTTTTAATAAAAGGCTGATAAAATTTATCGGTCTTTTATTATTGTGTTTTTGTATAACATTGAAACTTTGATTTAAACTGAATATCTTCTTAACCTATAAGAAACACTATTAGCATATAGATTATTTATTTAGGAGGTCAAATTTATGAATAAAGAAGAAAATAGTTCACTACATGACAAAGCTAAGAAAATGATGATTGATGGTGAGTCTTGGGATTCCATAATGGAAAAAACTCATTTAAGATTAAAAGATTTAAGAAGAATTCAAATTAATGAAATAGATCCTAAATTTTAATAAATTATTTATAAAATTTAAATTTATAGTACCTTAACCCCTTTAGAAATAGCTATTTATGGATTACCTAAAATTTTCTATATATATCTATTTCTTTTTTTATATGCTTTTTGTAGAAAAAAGTGAAAACTTTTGTAATTTTCTGAATATTTTATTGTATAATATAAGTGTACAATATATTTTTATCATAAAAATAAAGGGGATGTTTTCAATGGTACCATATTTTATACTCATTTATAGTGTTATTATTATCTCACTTATGGTAATCGTCTACTTGGTAAAGTACACATTTGCACAAGATAAAGGCACAACTGAAATGCAGGAAATATCAACCTACATTAAAGAAGGTGCAATGGCGTTCATTAAAAGACAGTATAAAACTATATTCATGTTATCAATTCTAGCTTTATTTTTAATAATATTATCTAATTACTTTGGTAATACAAGTAAAGGCTCTAGCACAGCTATATCTATTTCATTTCATACTGGAATAGCATTTATAACAGGTGCATTCTGTTCTGCCTTATCAGGATATATTGGTATGTATATGGCAGTTAATTCAAACATAAGAGCTGCTGCTGGTGCAAAAAAAGGATTAAACAATGCTCTTCAAATAGCTTTAAAAGGAGGCGCAGTTACTGGACTAGCTGTTACAGCACTATCTCTTTTAGGTGTTGCAACTTTATTTCTCTTATATGGAGGAGGTTCAGGTAACGATACTCTTATAAAAGAAGCTCCATCTCTTTTAGTTGGATTTGGTTTTGGTGCATCCTTCGTTGCACTATTTGCACAACTTGGTGGAGGTATATATACAAAAGCTGCTGATGTTGGCGCTGACCTTGTTGGAAAAGTTGAAGCTGGTATTCCTGAGGATGATCCAAGAAATCCTGCAGTTATCGCTGACCTTGTTGGTGATAATGTTGGTGACTGTGCAGGAAGAGGTGCTGACCTTTTTGAATCAACAGCCGCTGAAAATGTCGGTGCTATGGTCCTTGGTGTTGCACTATATCCTATCTTTGGTTGGAAAGGCATACTATTCCCTCTTGTAGCACGTGCTCTTGGTATTTTAGCTTCAATAGTAGGTATTTTTACCGTAAAGGTTAAAGATAATAACGACGATCCAATGAAAGCTTTAAAGAGTGGCTTTGTTGTAACTTCTATAATAAATTTAATTATTCTATATTTTGTAGTTAATAACATGCTAACAGGTGCACTTCCAAATGGTGGCAGCGTTAATTCAATTTATTTATATGGCTGTGCAGTTGCTGGTATACTACTTAGCTATGTATTTGTAATTATAACTGATTACTACACTTCAATAACTCGCAAACCAGTAAAAGAAATAGCTAATGCATCTGAAACTGGAGCTGGTACAAATATAATAACTGGATTATCAGTTGGTATGGAATCAACTGCATTACCTGTTGTATGTATTTCAATTTGTATATTTGCAGCTTATAAGTTAAGTGAATTAGCCTTACCTAATATTGCAAATGCAGGTTTATATGGTACAGCAATAGCAACTATGGGAATGCTATCAACCTGTACTTATATTCTTGCTATGGATACCTTTGGACCTATAACTGACAATGCAGGTGGAATCACTGAAATGTCTGGAGCTCCTGAAGAAATCAGAAATGTTACAGATAGATTAGATGCTTGTGGAAACACTACTAAAGCATTAACAAAAGGTTATGCAGTAGGATCAGCTGCTTTGGCAACCTTCTTACTATTCTCAGCATACCTAGATGAAGTTAAACGAATTTTAGGAAAGCCTTTAGACTCATGGTTTTCAGTTGATATAGGAAAACCAGAAGTATTTATTGGAGGCTTTATAGGAGCCATGATAGTATTTCTATTTAGCTCAACAGCAATTAGTGCTGTTGGAAGAGCTGCTAAATATGTAATCCTTGAAGTTAGGCAACAATTTAAAGAAATTCCAGGCATAATGGAAGGCACAGCAAAACCTGATTATGCTCGGTGCGTAGACATTGTTACTAAAGGAGCCTTAAAGGAAATGATTCTTCCTGGAATAATAGTAATATGTGCTCCAGTTGTTGTTGGAATGCTCTTAGGAAAAGAATCAGCTGCTGGCTTTTTAATGATAACTACAATAACAGGTGTAATTATGGCTCTATTCCTAAACAATGGCGGTGGTGCATGGGACAATGCAAAAAAGCTTATAGAATTGGGCGAACACGGTGGAAAGAATTCTGAAGCCCACAAAGCTAGTGTTGTTGGAGATACAGTTGGAGACCCATTTAAGGATACTGCTGGTCCATCCCTTCATGTATTAATAAAACTTGTAAGTACTTTGACCTTGGTATTTGTAGCATTATTTAGCTAAAATATTTTTAGCCAAATAAAAAAGAGAATTCACCCAAAATGAATTCTCTTTCTTCATAATATATTAACTTACAAAATTCCAGAATCCTTCATATTTTTCAAATCCCTTACTATGGCTGCCTTCCCTATTATTTCTTCATAAATATACGGTGCTTCCTCTTTTATAAAATGCATTTTATCTTCAATATCATCATACATTTTTGTAATATCATTATACCTATCGCACAATAACTTATTTTTCTTCTGTATCAATTTATCAGCTTTTTCTATTCTTGTTATTGGCTGTGGCGTATGAGGTTTATCAAAGATTATTTCTACTGAATTTTCATTTCTGCTTATTTCCTCCTGTGAATATCCTGCATTTAATAATCCTTGTATAAATGAATTGCACATAGTGTTGTCTTTAAAAAAAATCTTAATACTCATTTCTAATTCTGAAGGCTCTGAATATTCTCCAAGCTTAAATCCAGCCAACCACCAATGTTCCTCATCCCTTGAAAATAGAAGTTCACCATTCTTTTTTAAAGTAAAAGACATAGGTAATCGTTCCTCATCATTTGCACAATTATAAAACATATATTTATACGCAGCTGGGATATTTAAAGCAGGTTTAGCAGCCGTATATATTCCAACTTCGCATCCAGTATTTAAATCATATTGCCCTTTCCATAGTTCAATTAGCCATATTTTATTATCATATTCAAAATAAATTGGTTCACAATCTACAATCATACCAAATGGAGCCATTGTTTCATCATATAAACGACTATATCCCATATTTCTCTGCCAAGGGTTCATATTGCAATAAAAAATATCTTGTTCAGCATCATAAGCATAACCTGCAATAGCTATTCCCTTTTCAAAAATATTATCTCCATCTGCATTTTCTAACTTCTCTTTATTTATATTCTTCATTATTCGGATTCCAGTAAGCATTGTTATCAAAGGTTCAAACATAACTACTCACCCCAAATAAATTATTTTTATTTATATAATATTCTTTATTCAATCATTATGTTAAAAAAATATAACAATATTGACAAAACTATAAAACTGTATTATTATAATTTATACCAAATAGGTATAGTTAATGACTAATACATTTTAAAATTTTATATTAAGAAATAACATAAGGCGAAAGCCTTTTAAAATCACTTAAAACTATACCAAATAAGTATAGTTAATATTTTAATTTATAATTTTCAAATTTAAGGAGACGATTAAACTATGTCAATGTGTACATCAGCAGATTGTAAATTATGCGAATTTTTATCATCAAAAGAAGATCTTGAAACATCTTTTAATAGAGTTGAAACTCAAAAGGCTAAATGTAAGTTTGGGAAAAGTGGAGTTTGTTGTAAGCTTTGTTCAAATGGGCCATGTAAAATAACTCCAAAATCACCAAGAGGTGTTTGTGGGGCAGATGCCGATACTATAGTTGCAAGGAACTTTTTAAGAGCGATTGCAGCGGGTTCAGCATGTTATCTTCATGTTGTTGAAACAACAGCAACAAATTTAAAAAATATTGGAGAAGGCAAAGGTAATCTAAAAATAAAAAGTCCAGAAACTTTAGATAATCTTGCAAATATATTTGAGATTGTTGAATCAGATATAAATCAAAAAGCTATTAAGGTAGCAGATGCAGTTCTAAAGGATCTATACAAGCCAAGACATGAAAAAATGGACTTAGTTAAAAAACTAGCTTATACTCCAAGATTTAAAAAGTGGGAAGAACTAAATATCTTACCTGGTGGTGCTAAATCAGAAGTTTTTGATGCTATAGTAAAGACTTCAACTAACTTAAGTAGTGATCCTGTAGACATGTTATTTAATGCATTAAATCTTGGAATATCAACTGGTATTTATGGTCTTGTATTAACTAATCTTTTAAATGACGTTATCCTTGGTGCACCAAAGATTAGACAAGCTAAAGTAGGTTTTAGAGTAATAGATGAAGATTATATAAATATAATGACAACAGGACACCAACACTCAAATATTGCACATCTTCAAGATAGATTAATAGATGAAGATGTTAAAAAACGTGCAATTGAAGCAGGTGCAAAAGGCTTTAGATTAGTAGGTTGTACATGTGTTGGCCAAGACCTGCAATTAAGAGGTGAGCATTACACTGAAGTTTTCTCTGGACATGCAGGAAATAATTATACAAGTGAAGCAGTGCTTGCAACAGGTGGTATAGACTTAATTGTTTCAGAATTTAACTGTACAATTCCTGGACTTGAACCTGTAGCAGAAAAGTTCAAAGTTAAAATGCTTTGTACAGATGATGTTGCTAAAAAGAAAAATGCTGACTATATAAGATTTGATATGGAAAAAGCTGAAGACTTAAGTGAAACAATCATATCTGAAGCATTAGAAAGTTATACAAACAGAAGAAAGACCGTTAAAATAGATATTCCTAAAGATCATGGTCATGATGATGTAGTAACTGGTGTTAGTGAAGGTTCATTAAAAGAATTCTTAGGTGGAAATTGGAATGGACTTATTGATCTAATTGCAAAAGGAAAAATTAAAGGTATAGCTGGAGTTGTAGGATGTTCGAACTTAACTGCAAAAGGACACGATGTATTTACTGTTGAGCTTACTAAAGAATTGATAAAGAGAGATATCTTAGTGCTTTCTGCTGGCTGTTCTTCAGGAGGACTTGAAAATGTTGGACTTATGTCACCTGGTGCTGCTGAACTTGCTGGAGATAATTTAAAAGAAGTATGTAAATCTCTTGGCATACCTCCAGTTCTAAACTTTGGTCCATGTCTTGCTATTGGAAGACTTGAAATGGTAGCAACTGAGCTAGCAGAAACTCTAGGTGTAGATATTCCTCAACTTCCATTAGTATTATCAGCACCTCAATGGCTTGAAGAGCAGGCATTAGCTGATGCTGCCTTTGGATTAACTTTAGGATTACCTCTTCATGTTGCAATATCACCATTTATAGATGGTAGCCCTGTTGTAACTAAAGTTTTAGAAGAAGATCTTGTTAATATAACAGGTGGTAGACTTATAGTTGAAGAAGATGTAGTTAAAGCAGCTGATGAATTAGAAAAAATAATTGAAACTAGACGAACTCAAATGAATATTTAAAAGCTTATGATAATAAATTCATAAGAAAGGAAGATACCTCGAAGATTTACTTTTGAGGTATCTTTTTTACTAACTTTAAGTTGCTTTACTTTATAACTTTCCACACCATAATTTACCATGTTTCAGTCACATATAATTATTTTACATTATAATGAATTGAAAGAATATTATGGTGCAAAATCACTATATTTTGATGTATAATAAATAAGGTATTATTATAATTTTATTTACATAATTTATTACTAAAATTAATAACAAAGGGGGAATTTTAATGGCAATTGTAGAAGTCGTTAAGTATAATGGTGGTCCAGATACTTTTGCTTGGAAATATCCAAGTGAAGAATTAGGAACATGGACTCAACTTATTGTTAACGAATCTCAAGAAGCTATTTTATTTAAGGGAGGACAAGCACTTGACTTATTTCCAAGTGGAAGACATACCCTTGAAACTGCCAACATTCCATTTTTAAATAAAATCGTTAATCTTCCATTTGGAGGCAGATCGCCATTTACTGCAGAAGTTTGGTATATAAATAAAGTCTATTCATTAGATGTTAAATGGGGAACTGCTACACCTATCCAATTGCAAGATCCTAAATATAAAATTTTTGTACCAGTACGCTCTTTTGGACAATTTGGTATTCAAATTGAAGATTCAAGAAAATTTTTAATAAAATTAGTGGGTACCCTTTCTGTATTTGATAAAGACAGTATTATAAAGTATTTTAGAGGATTGTACTTAACAAAAGTAAAGGATGCTATTTCTTCCTATTTAGTTCATAAGCAAATCAGTGTTTTAGAAATTAATGCTTATCTTGATGAGCTTTCTGAACAATTAAAAGAAAAGATGGTACCAATTTTATCTGAATATGGTATCAAACTAGTTAACTTTTATGTTAATGACATTAATATACCTGAAGATGATAATGCTGTTATTAAATTAAAGGATGCACTTGCCAAACGTGCTGAAATGGATATAGTTGGCTATAATTATACTCAAGAACGTTCCTTCGATACAATGGAAGGAGCTGCTACTAACCCAAGTTCTGGACAAGCAGGATTTATGGGAGCTGGCCTTGGATTAGGAATGGGAATGGGACTTGGTAATAGCTTTGCTAATCAAATGGGTATAATAACTCAAAATATGACTACTACTATTACAATAACAAAGACTTGCCCAAATTGTGGCACTGAAATGGAACAAGAAAAGCGTTTTTGCAGTGATTGTGGTTTTGATACACAAAAAAATGACTCTAATAAAAAACGTGAAAACGTTAATTGCAGTAATTGTGGTGCTTCATACTCTATTAATGCTAAATTCTGTCCTGAATGCGGTGATAAATATAACCCTTGCCACAAATGCGGAGCTGATTTAAAAGAAGATGCAACTGTGTGCCCTGAATGTGGCAGTGAGAAACCAAAGCTTTGTAACAACTGTGGATATAAGATAGAAAATGAAAATACTAAATTCTGCCCTGAATGTGGAACTTCATTAATTCAAAAGTGTTCAAGTTGTGGAACAGAAATAAACGGTTCTCCAAAATTTTGTCCTGAATGCGGAAATAAATTTTAATTTATTAAGTTAGAATCTGTTAAGCTGTTATGAAAAAATAGCTTGATTATTCATAGAATTGAAAAGGGGGATAAATATGGGTAGTAAAGCAAGAACTCTTGCAAGTATAGGAATTGGCTTCATTGTTTTTATAGTTACCTTAGTAGTATTTTTCTTGGGATATACAAATCATCCAATGGAAAACATAGATTGGATTGCCTTTATATTTGTATTAATTTCAGAAATCCTCTTATTTGGAGGTACTACTATTATCTTAATGAAAAAATATCCAAGCAATCAAATGTTATTGGTATCTGGAATTATTTCCACTCTATCAATTTACTGGATAGTTACTTGCATACTTTCTATTTTTAACAAAAATATATTTAACGGTAATACTCAAGGTTTTATTACTACTCAAATTATTATTCTTGCAGCTGCTTTAATTATCTCAATAGCATTATATGTAGCTGGGATTAATGTAAATGAAAATGATGATGAACTTGCTTATTCAGGGATAATAATAAAAGATTGTGAAAGTCTTGCATTTTCATTAAAATCTAATTCTAATTTTAGTGCATATTCATCGCTACTAAATAAAATTTATGAAGAAATAAAATATAGTGATAAAACCAAAACAGTTGAAAATGAACAAATCATATATAATAGAATTCAGACACTTAAAGAATTATTATCAACTAATGAAAATAATTCAAAAATTGAAGATGTTTCAAAACTAGTTGATGAAATAGTATTACTTATTAAAGAGCGTAATCAGTCTGTACTAAAATTACATCAAGGAGGTTTCTAAATATGAGCATGCAACAAACTTCACGTCCAAGAATTGTAGCTTACAGAATTGCAGGTATCATAGCAAGTATATTAGGTTATTTGATTGATTTTATATTTGGTATTACACTTATATTTGGTAATCCCCTGGGTGGTGTAGGTACAATAATAGTACTACTTATATTCATTGCTATAGGAACTTGGCTAATTATATATGGTATTAAAACAAAAAGAAAAATTATAAGATTCAAGAAATATGTAAACATAATTTCTTTAGAAAATGAAACTTCTTTAGAAAATATTGCAAATGCATGTTCACAATCAATAGATTTTGTAATTAAAGACCTAGAAGTAATGATTGCTCAAAAGTTTTTTACTAATGCATATATAGATAGAGATACTAATGAAATTGTTCTTGAAAGAAAAAATAACTCTGAAGTTTCAAATAATATAATTGCAAAAACTGAAGTTGTTGAGTCAAAGGTTGTGACTTGTAAGAACTGTGGGGCATCAAATAATATTACCATTGGCACTGTAGCAGAATGTGAATTCTGCGGATCAGTTTTAAATTCATAATGATACGTAAAGGAAGGGATCTTAATGAATTATAATTTTAATAATATTGAAGTTTCAGTGAAAAATCCTAACCCTAAGTGGTGGTTATCATTACCTTTTATTATATTTACTTTTTTAGCTTTTTTCCCAATTGGTATATTTCTAATGTGGAAGAGATATACTACTTATGAAAAAAACTCCTTACAGTCTGGAAAAGCTGTTACTATAATCGGATGTATACTTTTATTTGGTGCATTTGTGACATTTATTGTAAGTATTTCTGATGGATTTAAACAAGGTAAAGTTGCAATATTATTCTACCTTCTATCTGGTATAAGCCTGGTTTTAGTGGGAAAAAAGAGAAAAGAAAATGCAAAAAAATTCAAAAAATGTATTTCAATTATTCTTAATGATGAAATCATGGATATTGATAATATTTCTGCTCTCATTCCAGCATCATATGAAAATACAAAAGAGTACTTGCAAAATATGATTGATAATGGCTTTTTTCAAGATGCTTACATTGATGAAATTAAAAGACAAATAGTATTTCCTAAAAAGAAGGAAGCTAACTCATATAATCAATTTAATAATACCGAGAAGAATATTAGGATGAAGGTAGTAACTTGCAATGGCTGCGGAGCTCAAAACAGTATAGCTGCTGGAACTGTAGGAGAATGTGAATTCTGTGGATCTAAAATAGAAGCATAATGAGAAAAAATAATTGAGAATTTCAGATGAATGTCATGAAATTCTCAATTATTTTTATTTACAGGTAGTCTAATCTCAACTTAGTCTAGTTTTCTGAATATGAAAAATTTGATTTTTCCTGGGAAATAAATTGTATTCTTACTTATCAGCTAACCTACATCTCTCACTTCTCCATTAAAAATGGTTCTATTTTCTATTCACAAAATTTAGCTAAATAGCTTTTATTGAACTGCATATTAACTTGTATCCCCTATTGATAAACCGTATTCCATGTAATTTTTTAAATCATTTAAGAATTAAGTTTTTATAATTATCTTTAGTTATTATTTTATCTGTAACTAAGTACTTATCAGGTATATCTTTCCCATTCAAAAGATTCTCCATAAGTTCTTGTGCTGCAATTTGTCCCACTTCTGTAGCACTTATATATGCAGAAGCTATAAGTGGAGAATTTTCCTTTTGGAATTCATCTTTTGCTACGTAGCTACCTACACCTACAGCTACAGCATTTTTTGCAAGACCTGATTGTTGAAGTGCCTTTATAGCACCAATAGTTCCAGCTTCGTTTGCTGACATAACAAACCAATTTTTAATATTCTTATTATTTGCAATAGTAGAAGCTGCTGAATAGAAGCTTTTTTCTGACTGGCCATTATATTCTGCCTGAAAAATATTTTCCTTTGGAAAATTAGGAATTCTATTTTTAAAGGTGTCTAATTGACCCTCAGTTCTAGGTATACAGCTAGATACCGAATCCATTGACATAAGTAGAAGTCCAGACTCATTAGGATTAGTTAACCTATTATTTTTCTCTAAGTAATCCACCATAAGACTAGTCATATCTCGTCCAATTTGATTAGAATCTATTCCAACAAATGGAGCAATATAATTACTGCTTTCATCAGTTAAAGGGTCATCACAAGCAATAACCGCAATATTTGCTTTTTTACATCTTTCTATGGTTATTTTACTTAGTTTTTGGTCAGGAACACATATTAAAATTCCATCTACTTTTTGAGTAATCAAGTTATCCAAAGCGGATAAATATACGTCTGGATTCATTTTAGCATCTATAGTAATTACTTCTTTAGCACCCATTTTTAAAGCTTGATTTTTAGCTGCTTCGCTTTCTTCCTGGAACCAAGTTTCATCTAAAGTTTTATAAATAACAGCAATAACCAAATCAGATTTTTTAGAATTTTGATTATTACTTACAGTATCACAAGAAAAAGTAAAACTACATAAAATTATAATAACAACTAAAAGTATTCTCTTGTTCATGTAATATAAATTCCTTTCATCACATTTTTAGCAATCATATTCAAAGTGATAAGCACTCTATACATTTTTGAAATATGAGTCTCTAAATTGATTTGGGGTAATGCCTGTAACTTTTTTAAACAATATACTAAATTGTTGAGGACTATTAAATCCAAGTTTATCTGATATTTCATAAAGCTTGTAATTGGTAGATATAATTATTTCTTTGGATTTCTCTATTCTAGCTTTTAAAATATATTTTGTTACATTCTCACCTGTTTCCTCTTTGAATATTCTACAAAGATAAACTTTATGTACATTGATGTTTTCTGCTATATCTGCTAAATTTAATGATTGATTGAACAGATTTCTATTTATGTACTCAATGGAGTCAGATACTTTTTTGCTATACTTATTTTTAAAAGAATTATTACAATTAATATTTATTATTTTTGTAAATATCTCAAGGAACCATCCTCTCATTTCTTCAACAGTTTCCTTTGTTGATAGGATTTCTATAGGTATATATGAAATTGAAAAAATCTCCTCATAAGTTATAGAATATCTATTACAGGTTCGTACTACTAACTCCAAGAGAGAAGAATTTATATAATTTAAATAATTTAATTGCATAAATCCTCTTATATCCTTATCATATAAATGAGTTAATTCAAGCTTTAAGTTTTCTACATTATTTTGTTCAATAGCTATATTAATAGCATTAATTCTTTTAGCTAAAGTATCAGTATCTAAGCTTAAATTCTTAACAAAGGTATTATTTAAAATTATAGTATCATTGCCCAAAAACACTTTCATCTTAGAAAGGTTAAGTACTTCGTCAAAATATTTCTTTATTCTAAATGGTTTTTTAAAAGTTGAACTTACACTTATTGTTAAGCTTATATTATTCAAAATAGAAACCCTTCGTCTTATTTCCTGCGCTAGATAATAACATTCATTTATTATATCAGCTTCACTAGTTGTTGATGTTAATTTTACAATAGCTGTGAATTCTCCATTTTCACTATAAAAACATTCTCCAAGGTTAAGTTCTTCGATAACTTCAGAAACATTTTCTATTATACTATCTAAGGTTTTTGTATAAAAATCTTCATCTTCCATATATTTAAAAAAATTATCTATTTGGATTAAAAATAAAGTAAAAAGTTTTCCTTTTAAATTAAGGTTAAGGTTTTCAATGAGAACATAACTATCATCATCACTTATGTTATTAAATATAAGCTTTCTTAAAGCAATATCTTTATTCTTCTTAAAAAAATCTAAAAATTTGTTTTCATTTTTTGTTTCAATATTTTTAAACTTTATATTTTCAAGGTCTGTTTTGGTTTTAGCCAATATTCCATATAAATCATTGGGAGTTATTAAATCTTTAATTAAATAATCTGTTACTCCCATTTTCATAGCTCTTTGAGCATAAGTAAAATCTTCATAGCAGCTTAATATTAAAAATTTCTGTGCCTTATTTACTTTTTGTATTTCTTCTATTAAATCTAACCCATCCATAACAGGCATTTGTATATCTGTAATAATAAGATCTGGTTTTATATCTGAATAGTTATCAAATGCTTCCTTACCATTTGATGCACTATATACTATTTTAAACTCGGTTTCTTCCCAATTTATAATGTAAGATAAAATTTCTCGTGCAGGTATTTCATCATCTACAATCATTACCTTATACATGCTCTTACCTCCCCTTTTAAACTTATGACACCTAAACTCGTATTTTTAATCAATGTATGGAATATTGAATTCTATACAAGTTCCTATACCAATTTTGCTATATACCTTTAAGGCATATTCACTCCCAAAATATAATATAAGTCTTTCACTTATGTTATCTAGGCTTATCCCATTAAAGCCCTTATGCTCAGTTTTCTTATTACTAATTCCAACACCATCATCAATAATTCTTATGCTTATAAAATCTTTTTGAGGCAATATATCTATTCTTATAGTACCAGCATAGCCTTTAGGCACTATTCCATGATAAAGAGAATTTTCAACAAGTGGTTGAAGAATAAGTTTTGGTACTAAGTAGTCACACAATTCCTCTGGTATATTACATACTAATTTAACAATATCTCCATACCTATACTTTTGTATTTTTAAGTAGTTTTGTGTGCAGGTAAGTTCTTCTTTTAAAGTTATAAGCTTTTTATTTGTTGATATACTTTGCCTTAACAAACTATTAAAGGATTGAATAATTTCTCTTATTTCTCCTTGATTATTTTTTATAGCTAAATAATTTATTGTATTTAAAGTATTATGTATAAAGTGAGGGTTAATTTGGGATTGTAATAAATCCAGCTGAGTTTTCATAGATTCTACCTCAAGCTTTTTATTTTCTTCCTCTTCTTTGTAAATTTGTTCAACTAAATTTTTCATATTGTGAATCATATTATTAAAACTAATTATAAGATATTTAAGTTCATCTTCAGTTTTAGCTTCTAACTTATCTGGCCATTCTCCATTTTCAAATTTATTCATTGCCTTTGTAATATCATATATAGGGTCAGTAATTTTTCTTGAAGTAATATGACTTATAAAAATTACAACTGCAATGCTGAAAATACCAATACAATAAATTAGTACTTTAATAGCATTAAGGTTTTTATTTAAAGAATCTAACGATATTAGTCCAATAACTCTCCATTCTGGATATGCCTCAATAACATTATTAAATTCCATATATTTTTCATTCTTAATCTTTAGAGTATCATTATTAACTTTTTCTAACATTGCTTTATTATAATCAAGATTTCCTATTTTATAGATCAAATTACCGTTTTGATCAACAATAAAAGTGCTATCAAAAACTCCATTGCAATAGTCATCTATGTTTGTAAATAAATTCTTTTTCTTTATGTTAATCATAAGATACCCTAATAATGAGTAATTTTCCTTATCTAAATACCTAGAAAAGTAAGTTATATTTGTCTTTTTTTCATAATCAGGATTTTCATAATTAAACGGAAAAGTGTTAGGAGCTGAGAATTTGCTTGAATAACCACTTTCTATAAAGTTGTCCAATTCCTTATTTCCATAAATTAATTCACTATAAGGATCTTGTGAGTATAGTGGGTCCATTATTTTTTTATCTGTTGTTAATGGTATAACAGAACTTATATAATTACTCCATTTGGAATATTCCGAAAGGCTATTAAAAAATTCAGTATTAGCTTCTGAACCAACAAAATCATTTTTATTAACTTTATACATATAGTCATAAATATTTTTATCGTTTTCAACCATGTAAGCATCGTGTCTTATTGAATCTAAATTTTCATTAAGTATTTTAGAAATTACATTTATTTTCTCTGCAGCAACATTATTATACTGCTTGGTTATCTCCTTAGAGAAAATGTAACTTATAGATGCTGTAACAGCTAAAGTCAATCCAAATATTATAATTGAAAAATATATAGTTATTCTATTGCTTATTTTTGTGATTTTTTTTATCTTCATAATCATCACCTTAGGAAATTATAGCACTAGAAGTATAGTATTTCAAAAAATAAACTATATCATAAAATTTATTTTTAATTAAGTTAATATTTTATAAGAAAAGTTAATAATTTGAATTTTTATAATGGAACGATTTCAATATAATATGATTAACGATTACAGAAAACAATAACATCCTATAGATTACAATAATATGAATGTTTAATATCCATAAAAATATTTAGAACATATTATGGATGAAGTAAACGTTTGTGCTTTAAAAGGAGGAAAAAATATGTTAACTATTATTTCATTTTTATTTTGTATTGTACTGGTAGCAACAGTTACTTATCGTAAGTTAAAAGGACAGAAAAATAATTCAAAGGATTCTTACTTCTTAGGTGGCCGTAGCTTAACTGGTGGTGTTATCGGTGCATCTTTATTACTTACAAATTTAAGTGCCTCTAACTTTGTTGGAATGAGTGCTCAAGCTTACAGTAGTAATATGAGCGTTATGGGTTGGGAAGTTGGTTCTGGTATTACTCTTGTAATTGTAGCTTTATTTTTACTTCCAAGATACTTAAAACAAGGGGTTACTACTGTACCTGACTTTCTTGAAGAACGTTTTGATTCAGGTGTTAAGAAAATAGTTTCGATACTATTTTTATTAGGCTATGTTTCAAATTTACTTCCAATAACTCTTTATTCAGGTGCCATTGCGTTAGCTCAAATATTTAACGTTCAAGAAATGTTTGGTATAAGCTATACAGCTAGTATTTGGATAATGGTTTGGGTTATAGGTATAATCGGATTCATTTATGCTATACTTGGTGGATTAAAAGCAGTTGCTGTATCAGATACTTTAAACGGTATAGGATTAGCTATTGGTGGATTAATGGTTCCTATCTTTGGACTTATTTACTTTGGTCATGGCAGCTTTTCTACTGGATTATCTAGTATGCTAACTAATAATGCTGAAAAGCTTAATGCCATAGGAACATCACATGACCCAATACCTTTTGGAACAATATTCACAGGAATGATTTTAGTTAACCTTTATTATTGGGGAACAGATCAAGCCATTATTCAAAGGGCATTGGCAGCAAAAAACTTAGCAGAAGGACAAAAGGGAATAATTTTCGCAGGCCTTTTAAAAGTATTAACACCATTAGTAGTTATTGTACCTGGAATTATAGCTTTCCATATTTATGGAACAGGTGTTGAAAATCCAGATTTATTATATTCAAGACTAGTAAATGATGTATTACCAAAACCTTTAATTGGTTTCTTCGCAGCAGCCATGTTTGGTTCAGTATTAAGCGTATTTAATGGAGTTTTAAACAGTGCTTCAACTTTATTTGCATTAAATGTGTATAGTCCTGTATTTGGAAAGGGAAAATCTGATAAAGAAATTATATCAAAAGGTAAATTGTTTGGACTTGTTTTAGCTATAATTTCTATGACTATTGCACCATTTATAATGTATGCACCACAAGGATTATTTGAATACCTACAAACAGTTAATGGATTTTTCAATGTTCCTATATTTACAATAGTATTCATTGGTTATGTTACTAAGAAAGTTCCAGCTATAGCTGCTAAAATATCTATAGTATTCTTTGTACTAACTTATGGAACACTTCAATTAGTAATAAAACCAGATCTACATTATCTTTACCAATTAGCTATCTTATTTGTAGTAAGCTGCATAATCATGCTATTCATTGGTCAAATAAAGCCAAGAGCTTCAGAATTTATATTAAAAGATAATAACGTTGTAGATGTAAAACCATGGAAATATTGCTATGAAGCTTGTGGGTTTGTAATATTCTTTATGATATCAATGTATATAGTTTGCTCAAAATTAGGCTTTGCAAACGAAGGCGGAATAAGTATTAAAACCTTGATTCCTATAGCTTTAGTTGCTGTTATAATGTTTGTATTAGTAAAGATTATAAAGACAGGCTCTTTAGGACATAAAAAAAATAATTGTGAAGAGTTAAATTATAATAATGTAAATGAAGGGATATAAAAAAATATATATAATTCCTGAAAAATCTAGAGTCTAAATAAATTCAACTAATAGAATCTTTAAAAAAAATAGTGAATAACATATTAAAGTATGTTTTTCACTATTTTTTATTTATTATCATTTGAAAGATAATCTAAACATAATATCATTTGTATTAAATTGTATTTTATTGATATAGATGGTATAATATTCTTGTAATTTACATTATTACAAATTTTTATTTTAGGGGGATAATAAATTTGAAAAGAATAGCATTAAAATTATTAATTGCTGCAGTTAGCACATTTATATTAACAAGTGGATCAATCTGTGCATCAGCAGCTGAACTAGAAACAAATACAGATAATCAAAATGAACAAGTGGTTCTTATAGGTAATTCTGACCTAACTACTGAAAGCAACACTAAACAAATAACTTCTGAATCAACTGAAAATACAAACTTTGATAAAGATGTGCTTACTGATACTAAAAAGAAGTATAATCTAAAAATCAACGAAAATCTAGAAAAACAGATAGATCTACTCTGTACTGACAGTAATTTATCTAATAAGAAAAATGCAGTATTAGCTAAAAATCAACTAAAAGCTGAAAAATCGACAACTACTGATACAGCAGTAACCATTGACCAATCAACTACTACTGGAGCAGCAGTAACAACTGAATACTCAGGAATAACTGATTTGGGTAATACTAGTTTAGATAAGTCAGCATATGCAAGTCTAAATACTATGACATATGGTCAAATTAAAGCAGAAGGAGAACAACGCTGGTATTTAACCAAAGTTGATAAAGGTCAAAAATTAACAGCCTTTCTTGGATATAAGGCTGAATCTGCTATAGATTTAAATTTATACTTATTTAAATACAATGAAAGTGATGGAAGTATAAGCCAAGTTGCATACTCAGCTCTTAATGGCAAATCTACAACATCAAATGAACAGTTAAGTTACATAAGTGACGGTGGATATTATTTTATGTGTGTTAACTCCGCTGGTGGTTTTGATGTAAACAACAAATATCAATTAATTCTTATTTCTTCAAATAAGTATGATTCATCTGAACCTGATGACAGCATAACTCAAAGAAAAATTTTATCTGGTATTCCAACAACAATAAGTCAAACTATAGATAATGCCTTTGATGTAGATTGGATTCAATTTACAGTACCAGAAAATAAAAATATATTTGGTACATTTCAAAATGCAAGTAGCAATGGAACATATAAAATGACTCTTTATGATAACAACCTTAACTCCCTAGGTACTTTAACTCAAGGTCAAAATTTCAATGGGTTATTTGCAGCTGGAGCATACTTAATAAAAGTAGAAGCAATAAGTGGAGCTGACGCAAATACACCATATAATATTACATTTACACCATATGATAACTTTAATACTAGAAAAACTGTATCTGGATCTGCTACTATAACAGACTCTATAGACAATGCACTAGATGAGAACTGGATAGAATATTCAACAACTGAAAGTACAAAATTAGAATTAAGTTTAACTAATCCAAATTCTAATACTAAATATGCAGTGGATATTTGTAACAAAAATAGTGCTGGGAATTTAGTCATTGCTGCAACCATAAACCAAGGGGATTTAAAAAGCGTATTGCTCTCTAGTGGTACATGCTATCTTAGAGTGCGTTCATTAAACGGATATGATCCTAATACAAAATATACTCTTAGCCTTAAAGTTGATCCAAACTATTTATGCAGTAGTGGTGATTATGTAGTAACAACAAATTCAGATCGTAATGCACTTTATATTAATGGAGCTCCAGTATCTTTAGAGTATATTCCAAGTAGTGCATATTATCCAGGTGGTGATGCGTCGTCTCATGTAACAATGGGAGGCAACTCTAAAATAACTAATTATGGAATAGTAAATTATCAAGGGAAAACATGTGTTTGTATAGAGGTAAGTGATGTATTTATATATACTTGGGTATATGCTAATCATGGCTATAATTATGAACATTTAACAGTTCCTTTAGGACAATTTGTTATAGATCTTCAAACAGGACAATGTATAGATGGTGGAGTTTTAAAATGGGTGTAATTACAATATAAAAAATATGTAGCGCCTGTAAAAAAAGTCTGTAAATTTAATAGAAAAAATAGCTTTCTATAATAAAATTAAATATCATAGAAAGCTATTTTTATGCCATGAGAAAGAGTGTCTGAAGATAATCTCTGTAAATAATACAAAAATTATCTATCATATTTTATTGAATCCACGTTCCATTACTTCCTACTTTATATCCATCAACTGTTGTATCAGCAAGCATGACTCCAAACTCATTACAATAGTACCAAATTCCTTTATCATTAATCCAACCGGTTTGCATTGCTCCTGACGAATTTAGATAGTACCAATTCCCCTTAATATTTTGCCACCCTGTAGTCACGATACCATCCTCTTTTAAGTAATACCAAGTAGATCCATCTTGAAACCAACCTGTAGCTTTGGTTCCATCAGTTTTAACATATGTCCAAGCTCCATTAGCCTCCTTTGACCAACCTGAAACTACAGTTGAAGCTGTTTCACCCGCAGTAGTTTTTGTATTTGTAGTCGCTGTTTTATCTAAAGTTGAAGCCTTTGAAGTTATAATTGAATAAATTCCATCATCTTTATTCCACACAATCACTTCAGATGGCAAACTAACACTAATCTTGTTCATACCTCCATCTACTTTGTATAGTTTTTCAAATGAACTGTCTTTACCATTGAACATCTCAACATATCCATCACTTGACAAATCAAAAAGATCTCCAAATCCTATAACACTTTCATCAAGAGAATCAATCGATGCAGAATCAGAATCACTTACATCTATATAATAATAACCATTTTCTGATTTAAAATTTATAGTTTCTGCATATTGTTTTAATTTAGCACTACTGCAATATGAACTTAACATATATCCTTGTGGTCCACTTGATATTGTTCCATACCCACTTCCATCAACATTTGTATTAGAAGTATCAGAAAGTCCAAGTAAATGTACCGCTGTGCCATCTTCATCAGTAATAAAGTATGTACTTACATCTTTAGCATACTTTATTCCATCTATATCATCTGAAGATTGAGCCTTAGAAATCTTTTGTATTACTGTCACACTCTTATTATCACCAGAGCCATTAATAACAGTTTGTTTATGGTGATTACTTTTTGACCCAAAGTATACTTGATCTGTTATATTTTCATAATCATCACCTGAATTTTTTACTCTTCCCCAAATTGAAAGTTCTGCAGTTCTAGTTATAGACTCCAACTCTTCATCCTTAGGTGTATCATTGCTAATTGTTGCTTTTATTTCATAAGTTTGTCCATCAGTTCCTTTTAATTCATAAGTACTTTCTGTATTTTTTATAGTAATAGCAGCACCAGTTGAATATATACCAATCTTCCCCAAATTATAATCTGCATCAATATAGTTTCCTTTATCATCAGAGTAAACTGCTGAATACTGATCTCCATATAAATCAGCCATATTTAACTTATAATAAAATTTTCTCCACACACCTGTAGGACCAAACATAGTTTTGCAAGTACTATGATCATATTCTGCCTTAACAACCTCATCATAATATGTTTTATCAAATCTTCCATCATTATTAGCTTTAATTGCTTTTCTTACAGCTAATTCTGCATCATCATCGATGTCTCCAAGTATATCTTCATGTGTTATCTCTCCGGTCTTTAAATCTACATAATAATCTCCATCATCCATTTCTAGATACTTTTTATCATTATATGTTACTAGACCATTTATTTTATCACCAGCTTCAGCACCATCTACTTTAGCAAATTTTCCATTTGCATAAAGATAAATAGCTTCATCCTTATCATTCAGTTCTGCATCAAGATAAAATGTACCATCCCCAATTGATATTCCTTGATATACTATAGCTTCATCCGCTGAAATTTTTTTAACATCAACGGCCATGGCTGGAACCATTGATACAATAGAAGCTGCTACTACTAATAAACTTGTAACCTTTGTAATTCTTTTTAACATATTTATTCCCCCTGTAACATTTTACGATCTGTTAAGTTATATATACATTTCTCTTCTCTACTGAAGTTTATATGTTTTATACGTTTACATTAAAAACAACATATTTTCCTGTACAATAGAAAAATAACCAAATACATAATACACTCATAGTTGCTTTAATTTAGGCACATGAAAGAAAATAACAAGTCTGAATTCCATGATTATTTTTCATCAGGCAATTTGCTGTACTTGTTATTTTTTTGAATGTGCCTTAACTAATTATTTTTCAATATATTCTTACTACATATTTTATTATCAGCAATTATTTATGTCTTTCAGCTAAGTCTGCAAGCATCTTATCTTTCATATTATCAATTTTATAAAGTAACATTAATCCAATACTAATAACTAAAGTAATTATTGGTAGTCCTACATAACAAAAAGAAATTGCACTCAATGAACTTGCTGTTTGTTCAACATTAGGTATAAAACCTCCAATAGATAAAATTAATGACATTACTACTGCTGCAATTCCTGCACCACAATTAACTCCCATTGTTCCAAATGTTGTAAGTAATCCTTGTGCACGGACACCAGTCTTCCATTCACCATAATCAACTACATCCGCAAACATTACAAAAACAACACTTTGTCCTCCACCTAATCCTGCTGCTGCAACTGCAATACCTACAAATGTTAATACTAAAGATTGGTTTATAGTAGCTAAGTATAGAATTCCTTGGCCAATTATACTTATTACAAATCCTAATATAGCTATGTTTCTATTTTTCATCCTTTTTGCAAGCATAGGAATAAAAGCTATGGCAACTATCATCGATACAGAATATAATGCATTTGCTGCCGATGCGATATTTACATTTCCAATATTATATTTAAAGAAATAAACAGTTGCTTGCATTTTTACAACTATTCCAATAAATATAACTAGATTCATAATAGTTAATATCCAACATGGGAAATTACGCACTAATGATTTTAAGCTTTCTTTTAAATGTGGTTCCTGTGCCTTTTCTAACACTACTCTTTCTCTTGTATTTTTAAAGGTAGTCATTAATAGAGCAAAAGAAATTATTGCAAATACTACCATAGTCAACATAAATCCTCTTCTAGGATTTCCTTGTCCCAAAATACTTACTAGTGGTAATGTAAGTGCTCCTGCTATTATAACTGCTACTTGCCCTGCAATAGTTCTAAAAGAGTTAGCCTTAAATCTTTCTTCAGAATTAGTTGTTAAACTTGGCAACATTGCTGTTATAGGAGAACCAATAGCTAAAGCTAAAAAATTAAATACAATATAAGTAAAATACATATATGCTATCTTCCCCATATTATTTAACTCTGGTACAGCAACTGTCATTATAGCGATTACAGCATATGGTCCAGCAAACCATAAAAACCAAGGTCTACACTTTCCCCATTTTGTATTAGTTCTATCAATTAATATACCAATAACTGGACCTGAAATACCATCCAAAACACGAACAATTAAGAAGAGTGTTCCAACCGTTGCTACATCTATTCCAATTACATCTGTGTAATAAAACATTAAGAAAGAAGCAATAGCGGTAAAAATAATATTATATCCAGAATCAGATACACCATAACTTAGTTTTTCTTTTAAAGATAGTTTGACATTTGAATCTGACATTTATAAATTCCCCCTTATATAAATTTAGTGAAAATAATTTAATTAAAACGATTTCTTTGTGTATTATATCAACCGGTTACATATTTATATTGTATACTCTTTTTTTTAATATGTCAACCGGTTACACATAGCGTTTTCATTTTTTATATATCAATAAATATCTTGTATTTGTAATGTAAGGCACAATAAAAAACATGACTAAACAAAACTAATTTAAATTTATACCTTCAAATATATCCTGCTACTAGAAAAAAATCATCTCTTTTTGGAACATTTAAAATAGGGTTATAGGCATTTCTCAGCTAACAGAGTGAGTCTACTCTCATTTTGCCAAAGCTCTATTCTATAATCCCCTAAGTAACAGAATCCATTTTATTTTAGTCCGTTACGGCATAAAATTAAGATTCACTTGTTTTATCTATAGATATCCAAATTAATAATTCAACTTATAAATGTAATATATATGTATTATTGAGAAATTATAATCGTAACACTATACTAGAAATCAGATATATTTTTCTGGAAGCAGGCATGTGAAATTGAGCTGATGATGGTTCTTAATGGGGGCTTGTTTCATTTACAGCTTGTCCAAATTTTACATCTGGAACACGCTTAAATTACGACAAGCCGCCATTTAGAACCTTCCAGCAAAAATTTCACTAGTCCTGTGGAAGATAAATGTATCTGATTTCGGTAATTGTTGCATAAGTCTAATTCTCGCTTTGGATATCTTTATATATTTTCATTGCTTGTGCCTAATCATCTACTGGTAGTTTTTTTAATCCAATTTATTTACAAACTGAACTTAAAATAATATTTCTTAACTTTCTAGTAAGTGTAGTAGTTCCCGCATCAGTCTTTTGAATCATGAATAAAAATATTAAATCATCCTTCGGACAATTACAGAAATATGGGCCAAGCCAGCCATCCCATCCATATTCTCCAAGGCTCCCTATATCTCCAGCCATACTGCACTCTGTCATTATACGCATTAGATTTCCATAACTATGTCCACATAGTGTCCCCCAATTATCAAAGCCCTTCTGCTGTACGGCATTTAAAGTTCCTGATGTTAAATATTTAACTGTGTGAGGTCGTAAAATTTGAACACCATCTAAACTTCCATTGTTCATAAGCATCTTAGCAAATCTAGCATAATCATCTATAGTAGAAACTAAACCCGCTCCACCAGATTCAAATTCTGGATTCCTATCCATCTTATGAACTATTCCTAGATGATTTCCAGTGTAAAGTTCTAAATCTCCCTTACTATTGTCAGAATAAGTTTTTACAAGGCGATCTCTTTTTTCATCTAGCAACCAAAATCCAGTATCTTTCATGCCTAGTGGTTCAAATAACTCTTTTTTTAAAAATTCACCAAACCTTTTACCACTAACTATTTCAACAATAGCCCCTAATACATCAGCTGAGGTACCGTAAGTCCAAGAAGTTCCTGGTTGAAAGGCTAAAGCACATCTTCCTAACTTATTCATAGCTTCTATAGTATTCATTGGCTTATCACCTAGCAGCCTACTATCTATCTCCTTAAATAGAGCTTCAGTATCCTTTCCTGCTCTATGTTCTCCACCATAAACTAAGCCAGATGTCATAGAAAGTAAATCTTTAAGTGTTACTTCCCTTTCCACCGGAACCAAGCAATCACCTGCGTCAACCATCTGATCTTTAAATCCTGGAAGATACTTGCTTACCGGCTCATATAAATCGATTTCTCCACGTTCAAGCAGAATCATAACTGCAGTTGCTGTAATAGGTTTAGTCATGGAATATAATCTAAAAATAGAATCTCTTTTTATTTGAGCTCCACTTTTCCTATCTGCTAAACCGTCTTCGTGATATAAAATTTCTTCTCCATCTTTTATTATCATTAAATTTGCGCCAGCTATATAATTATTATCTATGTGATCTTTTAATACCTTTTTTATTTGATTGATTTCTGTATTTCCAAACACTGCTATTTGCTCCTCATCTAACATATTTTTTTAGTTTCCCCTGCTTTTATTTCCACTGGTGTTCCATTAAATTCTATCCAAGTTGAAATTGCAGATGGATTATGCACAAGCTCAAAATCTGTAGAAAACTGCAATCTATTTAGAGAATCAAGATAATTTACTATTTGAATATTTGTTGCATACCAGACGTCATCCCTATTGCCTATATATTCGCAAAACTTCTCTATTCTATGCCAATTATTATCTAAATCAAATTCATAACTATGCCCCCATAAATAAAAAAGCCCTAAACCATGAAATTCTCCTTCAATAAACCTTTCCGCTATCTCCATCAAATGTGGGGAATTATGATGAGCTGTAGGATTCCATTCCAAGTAGTTTGAAGGTAATGTGAAATTCCCATGATCGTTTACTGTTCTTGAATAAACTACTCCAAGAGCTTCTAATACCTTAAATACTGTTTTATTATAAGTGCCGAAAGCATAAGCCATTCCCCTTACAGGATACCCAAACATCTTCTCATGATTTTTTCTATCTTGAAGAATTTCCTCAACCATAAGTTCCTTAGGGATATCTGTTAGTGAAAGGTGTTTTAATCCATGAATAGCAACTTCATGCCCTTTATATAAATCAATCACCTCATTGTCTTTTATTCTTTCTATAACTAAATCCTTTATTACACAAGCCCCTTCTTCTCCTTGCAGTCCTGAATTTAAATTAAAGGTAGCTTTTAGATTATATCTATTAAAGATTTCAACTAACTTCTTATCCTGAATAACACCATCATCATAGCTTAAAGTAAATGCTTTTCTTTTTCCCTCTGGAAAAAGTTTAGTTATTCTAGACATATTCACACCTCCACATTTTATTCGTTAGTCCAAAGTATTGCTTTTTCTATATATTCATTCCAAAAATCCCAATTGTGAATACCTGGTCCTTCTATATAAGTATGCTCTATTCCCTCTGAAACTAAAAAATCATGATAGCTTTGATTTTCTTTAATTAGGAAATCCTCTGTTCCACAAGCCATATATATTTTAGGGATATATTTATTTTCTTTTTTTGATTTAAGAATAAGCGCCTCTGGATCTTTATCACTTCCTAATAATTGATTTAAATCTCCGAAAACCCTATTGTAATATTTATAATCAGCCATCATATCCTTATAATCAACTGGAATTCCTGCAATATTTCGAATTATAAGTGCTGAGGATAATGCAATAATGCAACTAAAATTGTGAGAATATTTTATTCCATTTCTTATTGCTCCATACCCTCCCATGGAATATCCTCCTATGAATGTATCTTCTCTTCTATCTGATAAATGGAACATCTTTCGTGTGAACTCAACTAACTCATTTCCAACAAATTCTCCAAATAACTCTCCTCTATCGGTATCATCCAGATAGAAGCTATTTTCACCTGAAGGCATAAACACTGCAACATTATGCTTTAACGACAACTCCTGAATTTTACTTCCACAAATCCAATCATGATGATTTCCAGAGTAACCATGTAAAAGATAAATAGCCTTCATAGGTCCTTTTGGAGCTTCACTCATTCCTGGTATTTCAATAGTATCTATTGGTAAAAGAGCATTAAAGTTAACAAGTTTTTTTAATGTTTTTGAATAAAAATTTATTTGTAAAAATGCCATTTTTCATCCTCCTCATTATTTTTTTATTGTGCCTTAATATTTAATGCCTGCGACAGTGCATTTATACACTCACTTCTAGCTCGCCTGCTGATATTTGCATTATTAAAAATTGAATCAAAGCCATGAAAACATCCTGGATATAAATGAAATTCAACAGGAACACCAGCCTGAGCTAATCGTGCAACATACTCTAAGGTTTCATCTCTGAAAGGATCCAATTGCCCTATAAATGTATATGCAGGCGGAAGCCCTGTCAAATCCTTAGCTCTGCTCGGAGCAGCATAGCAAGAAATTTGCTCTGAATTATTATTGCCTAAATACATTTTCCATGCAATCTCATTAGCTTCTCTATTCCACGCTTTCGGTAAGTTTTCTTCGTTGATTTCATAACTTGAAGGAGTTACATTTCGATCGTCTAGCATTGGATACAAAGGCATCTGAAATGCAATATTTATTTCACCTCTATCACGAGCCATCAAGGCTAGTGCCGCTGTTAAGCCACCTCCAGCGCTAGCTCCTGCAATTGCAATTCTTGAAGTATCTATTTTTAGTTCCTCTGCATTATCAACAGTCCACTTAAGTCCTGCATAACAATCTTCTATTGCCGCCGGATATGGATGCTCTGGTGCCAACCTATAATCTATTGAAACTACAACACAATTGACTTCCATAACAAAACACTCACATAATCTATCATCTCCGTCAGCATTACCAAGTACATAACCACCACCATGAATCCAAACTACTGCTGGCAATTTTGAATTTTTCCTATTCTTAGGTTCATAAATTTTAACCAATAGCTCTGATTCCTTAATTCTACGAGTGGTTGTGAGTACATTAACAGACTTTTCTATAGATGGTACCACGAAGTTCCTCATCTCTTCTAAATTCTTAGTCAAATCAATTTTTTCGTTACTTTGTAATATTGGCAACAATTCTGGCAAAACTTTTTCTTCGTAAGACATAAATCTCCCTCACTTAAATATTTATTTTAAACTCTTCTTTGCATTACGCACAATCAAAAAATAATTAACCTGCACGCTTGCATCTTTGGTCTATTATTTTTTTCATGTTCCTTATTTAAGTTTACAAATATATAAAAGGTTCTTTTGCATCTATAAACTGTACAGAGGTTCCTTCCAGCATTGGTTCTAGCCATTCAGCCATATATTTCATACCTGCTTCTTCACTACGCTCATGCCCTAATACTAGCATAGCTTTATTCATACCTAATGCAGCAGCATCACGAATATAAGGACATAAAGTCCACTCTGTAATATCACCACATATCATAACATCTAAATTTTGTTCTTTCATTAAAATCATAGGCATTTCTTCTACACCAAGTCCTAAACTTCCTCCGCCAACTAAAAATCCTGCTCTTTTACATCTAGTATCTGGAGAACCAACAATTTGAATAACCTCCATTTCTAATTTTTCCTTAAAAAACTCTGCTAACTCTCTTAATGACATCTCTGGTATTTCATAGCAATGTGGAAATTGCAGTCCCTTTATCAAATAATCTTTCCATCCAATTTCTTTTAGTACTCCCTCATAAATTAAATCAAAAGGTGCAGCATGCATATGATCGTGAAATCTCCAAATTGCAATACCATGTTCATCAAGAATTTTTTTCTTTTCTAAGTATATTGGATCATCTTTTATCCATTCTATTTTATCTCCACCTGTATAATAAGTTGGTTCATGAGTGATAACAAAGTTTGCTCCACAATCAATAGCTTGTCTAATTACGTCTACAGTAGCCATGAAAGTAGTTACGACACCTGTTACTTCCATATCAAAACTACCACTTATAAGTTGATCACACGTTTGTTCAAATTTAACTCCACCAAACTTATTCATAATTCTATCAATAATTTCTTTTACTTTCACTACATATTCCTTCTTTCTTATTATCTACAAATTATAGTTATACACATTATATACCGATTACATTCCTATGTCAAACGGTTGATATACATTCTAATCATTACTTAACTAACAGCATAAAAAACTCTTTAAAAGAGTTGCTTTAAATGTACTAAACTCATTTCCTTTGCAAATTTACTTAGTAAACTTGTATAATTTAGACTTTTAATTCCTCTAGTCAATGCAATACCTAAAAATGCATCGATATTAGAAAATACAACTGTTAAATAGGCATACTTCAATGTTAAACAAATCTGTGATAGTAAGGTTTTGTCCTTTAAGACATTTTCATAATTCGAAATATCAATTTAATATATCGCCTTTATGTTAATCGATTGACATAAATCTTGAAACCGATTATACTAAAAATACGAAAACTTAAAAATAAACTTAATCTTAAAAATAAACTTAATCTTAGAAATTAAGTGTTCATAATCATTCTTGCTCCTAAATTTATTAATAACTATAGTAAGAGAGTCGAATTATGCTATAACCGAAAAAATTAAATATATAATAAGGGGGAAATAAATGTTTCACTTTAACGATACTTTAAATTTTAAAAATAAAGATATTGATGTATTTACAATAGGAGAATTGTTAATAGATATGATCTCTAATGATTATGGTGATGATTTTAATTGTAATAATTATACTAAATATTTTGGAGGATCACCTGCCAATATCACCATGAATATAAAAAAATTAGGTGGAACTTCTGCTATTGCAGCATGTGTAGGCAAAGATAGTTTTGGTAATTTCCTAATTCAACAGCTAGAAACTAATAATATCAATACTAATTATATTAACAGAGTTGAGTCCTCTACTAGTATGGTAGTTGTTACTAAAAGTAAAACAACTCCTATCCCAATATTTTATCGTGGTGCAGATTATAACTTAGAATATAATGCAAAACTTGATTCAGCATTGAAAAATTCTAAAATAGTTCATTTTTCATGCTGGCCTATATCTCAAAAGAATTCTAGAATTACTATTGAAAAAGTAATTGAAGAAGCTAGAAAAAATCATGTCATTATAGGATTTGATCCAAATTATCATAATCTAATTTGGGAACATGGACATAATGGAATAGAATATATAAAAAATCTTATAAGCAAAGTCGATATAATCAAACCTTCTGAAGTTGATGCTGAAAGAATCTTTGGACCTGATACACCTGCAAATCAAGTAAAGAAATTTATAAATTTGGGCGCAAAGCTTGTAATAATGACTCTTGGAAAAGATGGTGCCATAGTAACCAATGGTATAGAAACTATTACCTTTCAAACTCTGGCAACAGAAATAATTGACACTACTGGTGCTGGAGATGCATTTTGGTCAGGGTTTTATACTGGAATGGTTAAAGGTTATACTTTAAATGATGCCTTAAATCTTGGCTTTGGAGTAAGTGCTTTCAAGCTAAAATATGTAGGTGCTATTGTCAATTTACCTACTATTCAAGAAATTAAAAACATTTATAATATATAAACATATAGGAGGATTTTAAAATGGCAATTAAAAATCAAGTACAACTTATTACTTATCCTGATTCTCTTGGTGGAGATTTAAAGACTCTTAATAACATACTTTTAAAATATTTTTCTGATATATTTAAAGGCGGCGTTCATATACTTCCTCCATTCCCTTCTTCAGGAGACAGAGGCTTTGCACCATTAACTTACTTTGAAATTGACCCTAAATTCGGTACTTGGGAAGATATTAGACATATTGGTGAAAATTTTGATGTTCTTTTAGACTTAATGGTAAACCATATTTCCAAAGAATCTAAATTTTTTCAGGACTTCTTAAAACATGGAAAAAAATCAGAATATGCTGATCTTTTCCTCACATTAGATAAAATTTGGAGTGATGGAAAGCCTGTTCAAGAAGATATTTCTAAGATGTTCTTACGAAGAAGACAACCTTATTCAACTTTCACTATAAGCGAAACTGGTGAAGAGGAAACTGTTTGGACTACTTTTGGAAAAGAAGATCCATCTGAGCAAATAGACTTTGATATTAATTCACCAAAAGTTAAGGAATTATTAAAAGATTTTCTTACAAACTTCAGCAAACAAAATGTCAAAATAGTTAGATTAGATGCTGTTGGATATGTAATTAAAAAATTAGGTACCAGCTGCTTTTTTGTTGAACCAGAAATTTATAAGTTTATTGACTGGATTACAGAACTGGCGACTTCTTTAGGACTTGAACTGCTTCCTGAAGTTCATGCCCATTACACAACCCAATTTAAGTTAGCAGAACATGGTAGCTGGATATATGATTTTATACTTCCATATAGAATTCTTGATACATTAATAAATAAATCTAGCTCAGAACTTTACAAATATTTAAAAGTTCGTCCTCATAAACAATTTACAATGTTAGACTGCCATGATGGCATTCCTGTTAAGCCTGACCTAGATGACTTAATAAACACTAAAAACGCTAAGAATTTAGTTGATCTCTGTGTGGAAAGAGGTTCAAACCTAAGTCTCATTTACTCTGATGCACATAAAGCTAAAGATGGCTTTGATGTTCATCAAATAAGATGCTCTTATTATTCAGTTTTGAACTGTGATGATGATGCTTATCTTGCTGCAAGAGCAATTCAATTTTTCACCCCTGGTATCCCTCAAGTATACTATGTAGGCTTGTTAGCAGGAAAAAATGATGAAGAGAATGTAAAACTAACTGGTGAAGGCCGTGAAATAAATAGACACAACTTCACATCCATAGAAATTGAACAAGAAGTCCAAAAAGACGTTGTTCAAAGACTTCTTAAACTCATAAGATTTAGAAATGAATATCCAGCATTTAATGGTGAATTCAATATTGTAAATTCTGAAGATGATGAAGTAATTCTCTCATGGAGAAAAGATAAAAAATTCTGTACATTAAACATATGTCTTCAAACAAACAAATCAGTTATTGAATATGTTGATGATAATGGAGATATATTAATATACAATATTTAATGATACAAGTAGCTGTTTATTTAGAATGGCTACTTATATTATTATTGTACTAAAAATCTCATTGGTGTATTATTTAATTGATACGAAAAATAGAAAATGAACAATGCACAATGCAGTATAGTGGGCTTTATTATTTTTCATATTAAATTATAAAATTCATATTTGTAAAGGGTGTTTTTATGGCAACAATTAAAGATGTCGCTAAAATAGCTGGAGTTACAGTTACTACTGTATCCAGAGTTTTAAATGATAGAGGATATATAAGTGATGCTACAAGAAAAAAGGTTCATGATGCTATGGAAGAGCTTGATTATAAGCCAAATGAATTGGCTAGATCTTTATTTAGAAAAAAATCTAATATTATAGGCCTTATAATTCCAAATGTATCACATCCTTTTTTTGCTGAATTAAGTAATTATATAGAATATTATGCTTATAAAGAAGGATACAAAATTTTATTATGCAATTCTTACCAAGATAGCGTCAAAGAAAAAGGTTATATAGAAATGTTAAAAAGAAATCAAGTTGATGGAATCATAATGGGGAGCCATACTTTAGAAACTTCAGAATATATTAATACAAATTTGCCTATTGTAGCAATTGATAGAAACTTATCCGATAAGATTCCATTTATCACATGTGATAATTACCATGGTGGAGTTTTAGCCACAAACCTGTTAATAAATAAAGGCTGCAAAAAGTTAGCACATATAAGTGGTCCTTTAGAAATAAATACTCCAGTAAATAAACGATATCAAGCATTCATCGATGTTACTAAAGAAAAAAATATTGAAGGTATTGTTATTGAAGCAAAATTAGATACCTTTGAAGGATATAAAAAAATAGTCTTTAAATTGTTTCAAGATCATCCTGATATAGATGGAATATTTGCCAGCAGTGATATAATAGCTGCTTCAATTATTAACGTTGCTCATTATCTTGGTAAAAAAATAACAGAAGACTTAAAAATAGTAGGTTATGATGACATTAGTACCGCTTCATTAATAGTTCCTACTCTTACTACAATAAAGCAGCCCATTGAATATATGGGAAAATTGGCTATCGAAATTTTAATAAAACAAATGGAAAAAGAGCAGGTAAATTTAGAAAATGTTTTACCTATAAATTTAATAGAGAGAATGACTACTTAAATTGAATTCACTGAGTCAAAAAGTTCATCAATAGATATAAAATCACTAGTACTAAAAATACAATTTTTTAATTTATTCCAGATATTTTCTTGTGTATTCAACACTAGAGAATATTTTGGAGTATTTATTAAGAACAATTCTTCGCTATCAAGTGACAGCTCTTTCCTTAGAACAAAATCTGCTACGTTCAAAAGTTATACCCTCAAGGAGTACAAGGTCCTCACATTTAATTTGATTGTAATTTCCCCAAAGAATAAGAAAAATTCTCCACAAAGAAGATAATCTCTGTAAATAATACAAAAATTATCTTCTAATCATTTATTTCCAGTAAGAACTCACCTAATATTAAATTCTTATTTTATTGATTGTGGATAATTAAATATATTAAGTAGATCATACTTTTCATTTATATATTTCAACCTACATGCATTTCCACCATAATATTCTTTTCCATAATTTATTAATGGACTGTACGGAAAATTAACATATACTCCTTCTGTTATCATTTTTATATAATTTAATCTGCTAGCTACCCATTCCTTATTTTCTTCTGCATAAATTGAATTCTCCCATACTGATTGTATACCTATAATATAATTGGAGTCTCTATAATAAAAGGCTGTTTCATGCTTTCCTTTATCCTTTACCGCTCCACCTAATCCATAAAAAGTAACTGCAGCATAAACTGACCCTATAGGTTTTTCTTGAAGAGAAGATGCTAATTTTAATAACTCGTGCTTTGAATATATTCTATTTGCAAATCTACCAGTAGATTTAAATTTTTCACTAGTTGGATATATGGCTTCAATCTTTTTTATAGCATTTAAAAAGGTTGTATATTCAAAGTTAGACTCAGCTCTTGGTACTACCAATAAGGGTTTTAATATTTCTTTTAATTCTTCTATATCTCCATAAAATAATCCTATAATGAATGCTGCTACACCCTCATCTGCAGAATTATAAAAACTAGCTCTCATATTCACTCTTCTATCTAAGGTTAGATATAAATTTTGAAATATATCCATAATACTTGCTTGTTCTAATGGTGTAGTATTTGGATAATATATTGTAAATTCTGTTACCTTATTTAACTTTGGTGGTAATCTAAAAGTTAATGAGATTACTATTCCAAAGTTTCCTCCTCCGCCACCCCTTAATGCCCAAAATAAATCACTATTACAATCTCTATTTGCAATGAGTATCTTACCTCTATAATCTACAAGTTCAAACTCTAATACATTATCAAGACCTAAACCAAATAACCTGCAAGATACTCCCCATCCTCCTCCTAAAGTGTATGCTGCTACCCCAACAGTCGGGCAAGTTCCACCAGGAAAAGGATATCCTCTTGTGCCTACATATTCGTAAAGTTCACTATTTTTTACACCTGATTCTATTTTAACTGTATTAGTTAATTCATTTATAATTATTTTCTTCATTCTACTAACATCAATTACTATAACATTATTCCCAATTGAATATCCCTCATAATTGTGTCCACCAGATCTTATTCTAAATTTAATATTTTTTTTAACGCAAAACCTTAAAGCACTTATAACGTCTTCTCTACTAGTACAATATAATATAGCTATTGGATATTTTTGTATTGCTCTATTCCACACCTGTCTATCTTCTTCATATTCTATATCATTAGGTGTTACAATCTCACCATTAAAACATAAATCCTTAGCTAATTCCATCATTATCATCCTTTGTAATAGAATATTTTGATTTACAATAAATCTATCTACTTCTATTAATATATGATAAATATAACAATTAATTTCACATATTATATCAAAATATGCACCCTGATTAACTTAGTATATTTTCACGCTCCAATAGTTATTGTCTAGTAGTGTTATTATTTCGTCTGCTTCTTGTAGCATTTCATTTGAGCATTTTTGTTTTAGTTCTTCTAGTTATTCCTTTTTGTACGGTTTTTTTATTTTATTTTATTGTGTTGTGATTTTAAATACTCAATAATTTCAGTTTTACTTATAGGTAATGAATGTCCTGGAAAACAAACATCAAACTCTAAGTCCTCTAACATATTTATAAGACTCTCTAATTTAACTGCGTTATACTCACAATTATTATAATAATCCATCCCATAAGCATCTCCTATAAATACTACCCTTTCCTCAGGTATATAAACTATTACTGAGTCCTTAGAATGAGGTGAAACCACATTTTTTAAAATGACTTTTAATCCTCCTAAGTCCATTTCTAAATTATTTTTAAATACTATATCAGCAGGTACAACATTTATATCGTGAAGATTTTCATATTCTTTGCGAATATTAGTATCTGCAAATTCAATATCTTCTCCAGTTAAAAGACGCTTTTTCATTGCTTCATCTGTCCACTTCCACTTAGACATAACCTTTAACTGTTCATTAGTTATTTCACATGCTATTGTTTTTCCTGTAACTGAATGCATCCCATATGTATGATCCCAATGCCAATGAGTAATTGCAACATAATCAGGTAATCTTAAATTCAATTTTTCTATAGAATCATTAAATTTCTCAAGATGATTTTTTGAATTTCCTGCATCCACCATTAAAGCATATTTATCTCCTTTAATATATCCAAGCACTGGTCTATCAGTTTCTCTGTCATTAATAAGATAATAAACCCTTTGTGTAACTTTTCTTAAACCCATTAAATATTTCCACCTTTCTTAATACAAAATTAAAACTCCCCATAGACAAACAATATCATCTAGGGGAGTTACTTTATTTAAAAATCTCTTATCATATTTAAATTAAATTTAATACAGAACATATATTTTAGCTTAACAAAAATAAATATATATAATATATGTGTATCTAAAGTTACTTTATTTTTTATAAAAGAGTTTAATAGAAGATATTGTTCTTAAAATGCGCACCTAATTAAGTTCCATACTAGAACTTTAACGCATCTAAAACTATTTAATTTTAATAGTTTTACTAAGAACAACTAAACTCATCTCTTCAATTCTCCTTTTTTTTAATAATTACTTCAGATAGTATCATACAGCATTTTTACAGTCAATGCTTTTGTTTAGCAGCTTATAACTAATAAAATATTATTAAATATAGTATAAGTTAACTGTTTAAGATAACTTTATATCATTCTAAATCCAAATTTAGTAAAAACTCCTCTTGATTATGATATGGTATTTCTATTTCTAGAAATAGTATTAACTAAGTAATTTCAATGGTTAAAACAACATCTAAATCCTCCTAGTCATACTCTCTGTAACTACTACTTGCATCATACTTAGGTTTGAGTATTCCATTTTCCTCGTAATACCTTAATCTGTCTCTGGATATTCCTGTTATTTGTGCAACTTCTCCAATTGTATACATTAACCACCCTACACATAATCAAACTGTTCCTGTTACCTGCTCCATCACCAATTTCTGATGCAGAAATATTTCCCTCTCCTAAATACTATCAAATATTTTGCCTATTGAACTTATTACATTATTTAACATACTAGTATCATTATTAATACATTGTCGATTATTTATTGAAATGATTAAATCTAACATTGAAGCACTGCCTTTATTTTCTATGGTAACCTTTAAAGTATTATGATATAATTTCCGTGTATAATTCAATAAGTTTTTGTGGGCTACTGGTGTCACTTACCTCTTCTTTAGAAGGGAGGTGATGCAAATGAGTAATGACGTTTTAATGTTGCTATTTCAAGGTGGATTATTTTTACTATCGCTGTTAACATTAATAGTGATTCTTATAGAAAAAATCTCAAAAAAATAGTAGCCCCGAACGCAATTTGGAAAGCTACTAATTTTTTAACTAAAATTCTTAGTGATACCAGTTGCCTAAGCAACTAGAATTATATACTATGGTGAAAAACATACTGCAATATGTTTTTCACTGTTTTTATTTTGCTACTATTTACTTTCACTGTGTATAAGTTCGATTAACTAAATCATAGATTTAGACCCTCACTTATATTATATCAATTTTTAATAAAAAATAAACAATTATTTTTTATTTAATTCATGCTCGTATATTCATCTTTACTGAAATTTACTTATTATCATTTATTTATGATATGCTTCACCCTTCATTATCCTAAACCCTCTATAAATCTGTTCCAATAACATAACTCTAAAAAGTTGATGTGGAAATGTCATCTTTGAGAAACACAATTTATAATTTGCTCTAGCAAGAACACTCTTCGAAATACCAAGACTTCCACCTATTATAAATGCTATGTTTGAATTTCCTGTTACCCCTAAGTTCTCTATATAACTAGAAAATTCTTCTGATGTCAATTGCTTCCCACCTAGATCCATTGCTATTACAAACATATTATCTTTAATTTTGCTTAATATTCCTAGTCCTTCCTTTTCCTTAATTGCCTCTTCTTCTTTTTCTGAAGCATTATCAGGTGTCTTTTCATCTGCAAGTTCTACTATATCTAATTTGCAATATCGTCCCAATCTCTTTGAATATTCATCTATTGCATCTCTTAAATACTTCTCTTTAATTTTACCAACAGTTATTATTGTGATATTCATGGTTTTCTCCTTTTGAGTTTCATAATATATTCTATTATAACTATAAATAAAGACTGTAGACAATTTTTTATTCAGCTACAGTCATTTTTTTAATGAATTATTAAATTTAAACACTCACTATATTTATTATGCGATTTGCCTTTCCTTTTTTAGTTTTCTTTTAATTTGATATAATCTATAAGCTGTTAACATAGCTCCTATCCCACAAATAATAGCTGCAGCTACATACACATACTGCATACCATATACAAAAATGTCATCTCTTCCTTCAACATATCCAGTAACATGATATCCAATCTTACTACTCATACGATAATATAACAGGGTTGTCGATAAAGATATTCCAAAAACCATTCCCAAATTTCTTACCAATGCATTTATACTTCCTGCAATACCTAAATTCTTTTTATCTACTGTAGACATTACTAATGAATTATTAGGTGATTGAAACATTCCATTTCCTAATGTCATTATAGCTATAAATACAATTAGCGCACCTAAATTAGAGTATTGGCTTAATGTTGACATTAAAAATAATCCTAAGCTAGTTCCTATAAGTCCTATAAAGGTTAGAACTTCCGAACCTACTCTATCAGACATATATCCACTCATTGGTGCAACTACTGCCAATATTATTGGCGATACCATCATAAATAATCCTGTAACTGATGGACTTAATTTCATTACATATTGCAAATAGAACGGCAATATAATATTAGAACAACTTATTGCTACAAAAGAAATAAATGCACAAAATATACTAAGTGAAAATAAAGGATTTTTAAAGATTTCTAGCTTTAACAATGGAGCTTTAATTTTTCTTTCAGTGATTATGAATAACACAAATAATATTATGGAACTAATCAAAGAGCTTATAATAAATTTATTTTCATATCCAATTTCTTTTCCAAAAGTTAATGCTCCAAATAATAATACCATAGTAAGTCCAAACATAGCTGAACCTTTTATGTCTAATTTTTCATTAGATCCACCACCACTTTTAGGAAGTGTTCGCATTGCAAGAAAAAGAGCTATAATTCCTATAGGAACATTTATTAAAAATATATACTGCCAACTTAAAACTGATACTATTATTCCACCTATAGGTGGACCTATCATAGACCCCAAAGCTACAAAAGTTCCATTTATCCCTAGCGCTCTTCCTCTCTCATTACTAGGAAAAACGTGAGTAATAATTCCATGACTTGTTGACATAGCACCAGCAGCACCTATTGCCTGCAGACATCTAGAAAAAACTAACATCATTAATGAATTAGATAATCCACAAATAAGAGAACCTATTGTGAAAATTATTACCCCTAACTTAAAAATCGTAGCTTTTCCTTTTATATCAGCTAATCTACCAAATATAAGAATAGTTCCAACTATAACTATTAAATAGCTTGTTACTACCCATTCTATTAATGCCATACTTACTGAAAGCTTCTGTGCCATAACAGGCAATGCAACATTTACTATGCTTCCATCAAGTGTTGCCATAAATGTTAATAATACTGTTGTAAGTAATATTAACCATCTTTTGTTATTTATATTTTCCATATATTTTATCCTTTCGTTTATAAAATCTTCATTTGATTATTTATTTCATTATTATAATTAGTAACTTAATTTAAAATTATAATATAATTTTATCATTTGTACAATTATAAGGTTAATTCAATTACTAAAAATATAATCCACAATTCAAGTATTATTTTTAATTTTATCCACATATAATCCTCACTCTATGGATAACTTCTACATTTAATCCTCTATATAAAATTAAACATATTTCTTAAAAAAGATAACTGTTAATAACCTTTTCTAAGAAATATGCCTAATTATAATTCCCTTTAGCTTAAATTTATTTTAATTTAAAGGAACCTACCATTTCATCTAAATTATCTGAAGAATATTCTAATACTTCAGTAGCTTGCTTTAATTGTCTTATTTCAGATAATATCCTCTTAACCATTGTTAATGATTCTTCACTCTTGCTTGAGCTGTTTTCTGTGGATTGTTCTACTTTATCTGCCATAGTGCTCACATTATTCATAACCTCTCCAACGCTTTCACTTTGAGTAGAAGTTATTTCAGCAATAGACTGCATAGAATTAGCAATTATATTTATATCCTCATTTATTTGATCAAAGGATTTAATTGATTTTTGTACACTTACTGTTGATATACTTACTTTATCATTTATTTCCCCCGCATATTCAAAAGTTGCTTGTGTTTGATTTCTAACTTGATTAATAACATTACTTATTGATTTAGTTGCAGCTTCTGTTTCAAGTGCTAGTTTTGATATTTCTCCTGCAACTACTGCAAATCCCTTTCCACTTTCACCAGCCCTTGCCGCCTCAATGGATGCATTAAGAGCTAAAAGTTGAGTCTGCTTACTAATATTACTTATGACATTTACAACTTCACTTATTTCTTTAGAATATCCTTGCAAAGTACTTATAGAGTTAACAGTTTTGCTTATTGTACTTTCTAAATCTTCCATATTATTTAATACTTCTTTTGATGCATTTTGTGTTGTTACTGCACCCTCATTAGTATCTTCTACTATTCTAGAAACTTCTAATATAAGGCTATCCATTTCCTGAATTGATGCTGTAATCTCTGAAAATTTACTTTTAGTATCTTGAAACACTAAATTTTGCTCCTTAGAATTTTCCAATAAACTCATAACTGTATTTTCAATTATCCCCATTCCTCTTCTAACATTACTTGTTATATTTGAAACTATATTTACTGATTTCTTTGTAGTACTTACTGATTTTTTTACTCTATATAACATGCTCATTTGATTATTTATAAATTTGTTAAACCATCTAGATAATTCTCCGATTTCATCTGATGACATTTTATTAACCCTTTTTGTTAAATTTCCTTCACCTTCTGCTATCTCTTGTAATATATTTATCGTCCTGCTTAAAGGTGATGAAACCATCTTTTTAGAAATCACTAACGTTGATATTGATAAAATAATCCACATTCCTAAAGATGTAAATATACTCATATCTGGTGCAACTTTTGTAGTAACTAAGTTTATTAATATTAATACAGCTGACATAATTGATATGGCCATTGGCATTTTTAAATTTATACTTTGAAAGTTATATATTTCATCTATATCACCTTCACACATCATTCCCCAAACTTCATCGCAATTAGGAGGTGTTATTAGAGTTCCTTTTCCTCCAACCATAATGTGTCTATAATCTGGATAACCAGGCCAACAGTCTAAATTTTCTCCATTTTTAATTGTATTTGCAACACCTTGATGTAGTTGATTAGTTGCTGGATCTGTAAATATAATTTCGAATTCAGTATGCTCTTTAATTTGTACCTTTCCCCATCTTTTCGTTTTCACACCCTCCTTGAGATTATCTCCCAAAGTAAAAGTATTATCTTCAAATCTACTTCTTGAAATAGCTGTTCCTGTTTTAATCCCTCTATTGGATTTGACCATAAATAAATAGTTATCTCCAGAATCTTTATATATATGCGTATCCTCATCTTGAATTACATTGCTCATATCATCATTTAAAGTTCTACAGCATAATATCCTAATTTGTCCATCATGATTTTTACATCTGCTTGAAAACATTAATGTTACATCATCAGCAAACTTTTTATTTTTTATATCTGTATCAAGAGTTCTTTTATCTATATATGGTCCATACATTAATGGCTTATCTTCTAATCCAGCAGCAAAATTAGGCAAATCGCTCATATTTAGTCCTACATGTTCTTTACATGAAGAAACAGAAACTATCCCATTTTCATCTAAAACAAATATTTCACAAAAATCTTCATATTTCTTTACATTCTCTACTAAATAATTGTTTACTATATCATTATTGTCCTCTAATGCTACCAGCGAATTCTTAATGTTTTCTAATTGTGCCCACTTATCGTTAAACCAATTTTCAAGTGCCTTTTTTCTTCCATTAGATATTCCTTCAAAAACTTTTTCTGAATGTTCTCTTAAATTACGATTAAGTAAATACTTAAATTTTAAATTCATATTTATTCCCCCTGAAAAAATATTGCTTATCGCTATATTGCTAAAAAATAAAAGCACAAATAAAGATTTTTCAACCTATATTTGCGCTACCATAGCCTTACTATTATTTTATTGTTGTTCTAATTATACTAAATATTTCATAATTTGTGAATTGTATTTTTTCATAAATAATATAAAAAGAAAAAGTTCTAACAAAATAGAACTTTTTCCAAATGATTTCATATAATTTTTATTTATTCAAATCTATTATTTTTCTTTTCCACAACACTTTTTATATTTCTTTCCACTTCCACATGGACATGCATCATTTCTTCCAACTTTATCTAAATTTCTTACAATTTTAGATTCCTTATATTCTTTTTGTATTTCATTTCTCTTTTCTGCTGAGAAAATTCCATCCCATTGTGGTAATGTATATAAATATTCTGCTTTAGCATCTAACATATTGAAATATAAAGTTTCTAGGTTTATATCTAATACTAATTCTGTATCAGCATCAACAGTTTCAAGATCATATTGATTTTTTAAACTATCATTAATTCCATCCATAAATCCCATAGTGAACTCTACTGTAGAATTATATTCTTTAGCTAATTCATTAATAGTAGTCTTTTTAGCATTATTATGATTAGCTAATAAATCCTTATATATATTTTTTTCTAATTTACTGTATTCATCCCAAAATGCATTTTCACCCTTAGTTTTTACATAGTCTACAACCATGTCAGTCCAATCTTTATATAAACTCATTTTTAAGTCCTCCTTAAAATCTTCTTTATTATATATAATATTTATAAATTATAACCTATATTAATTAAATTTCTATATAACTACTAGGATTATGTCTATTTGCCATAGTTAATATTATGTCTTCCTTTTGCCTAATTCCATTTTCATTTAAAACATTTAAAACTGTTTGATATGCCAAATCAGGCTGATTATTTGTATTACTTAAATGTCCTAAAATAACTTTCTTATTGGTTGAAGTTTTATATAACTGGACTATAGCACTTCCACAATCCTCATTAGATAAATGTCCTATTTCACTAAGTATTCTTCTTTTTAAAGGATATGGATATGGTCCAAATTTAAGCATATTCACATCATGATTACTTTCAAGAAGAATAACTTCTGAATCTTTTATATTTTCATAAATTTCTTTAGTAAATGTTCCAAAATCCGTTGCTACACTTATGCTTTTTTGACCTGAACTCACTGTATATCCCATTGGAGCTGCCGCATCATGTGGTATATTAAATGCTTTTATGCTCATATCACATATCTCAGTAACAGATCTTTTATCTATTACTTTTATGTTGTGTTCTTTTATCTTTCCAATAGAACTTTCCATGGCAGACCAAGTATCTGCATTTGCATATATAGGAATATCATATTTTCTTGATACAACACCTACACCTTTAACATGGTCACTATGTTCATGGGTTATAAAAATCCCATTAATTTCAGTTGGATTTTGGTTGATCTCCTGTAAAGCTGAATCGATCTTTTTACCTGGGAGTCCTGCATCAATTAATATCTTAGCTTTATCTGAAGCAATAAACATACTATTTCCGCTACTACCACTATATAAAGAACAAAATATCACGATAACCTCTCCCCCTCGGAAATTTTATTACTCCTCAACTTCTATTCTTCTAATATCTGCACCTAAAGCTCTAAACTTATTATCAATATGAGGATATCCTCTATCTATGTGCTCTATATTAGTAATTTCAGTTGTACCTTCTGCCACTAAACCAGCTATAACCATAGCTGCACCAGCTCTTAAGTCTGTTGCTTTTACTACAGCTCCTGTTAATTTTTGTGATCCATCTATAATTGCAACTCTGCCTTCAACTTTTATATTGGCACCCATCTTTTTTAACTCATCTATATGCTTGTGTCTATTTTCCCATATAGATTCAGTAATTAAACTTCGTCCTGGTACAGTACTTAGTAATGTTGACATTGGCTGTTGAATATCTGTTGGAAATCCAGGATATGGAGTTGTTTTTATATTTACGCCTTTAAGTGGACCTTTTACTGTAACTCGAAGAGAGTCATCCCCTTCTTCAATTACAGCTCCCATTTCTGTAAGCTTAGCGGTTATTGATTCCAAATGCTTTGGAATTACATTTTTTATATAAACATCTCCACCTGTAGCTACTGCTGCTATCATAAATGTACCTGCTTCAATTTGATCAGGTATTACACTATATGAGCAGCCCTTCATGCTTTCAACACCTTTAATTCTTATTATATCTGTTCCAGCACCCTTGATATCAGCACCCATTGAGTTTAAGAAGTTTGCTACATCAACTACATGAGGTTCCTTAGCTACATTTTCTAATACTGTAACTCCCTCTGCTAGTGTTGCTGCTATCATTACATTTATTGTCGCACCAACTGAAACTACATCAAAAAATATGTTAGCACCTTTTAATTTATCAGCTTTAACAATTGCAGCTCCATGCTCTATAACTACTTCAGCGCCTAAAGCTTCAAATCCTTTTATATGCTGATCAATAGGTCTTACTCCTATTGAACAACCTCCTGGAAGAAGGACTTTAGCCTTTTTAAAGCGTGCCAATAAAGCCCCAATAAAATAATATGAGCCTCTCATTCTTCTTGCATCGTCTGTGCAAGCTTCAAAGTTATTTACATCAGTACTGTCTATTTCTAAAGTATTATTATCTATTTTAACTATATTACAACCTAAACTTCTAAGTATTCTCTCTAAGCAATGTACGTCTTCAATATCTGGTATGTTATCAATTGTGCATTTCCCATTACTTGCTAATATTGCTGCTGGTAATATTGCCACTGCAGCATTCTTAGCTCCGTTGATATCAACACTACCTTTAAGCAAGTTTCCACCGTTTATAACTAATCTTTCCATTGAATTCACCCTATCCATTAAATCTATATATAATCTATTTCTTCATAGTAATTTTTATTATTAAATAAATCCTTGTTTATTAAAAAAGTCTACTCGTACTATTATAACATAAACTGAATTTATTTAAATATATTTTTTAATCTATAAGCACTTTTTTCACCATAATTACTAGTCTAAAATAAATTAATCCTTACATTTTTTGTTATATTATTACTTTTATTTAATATTTTTCTTAATATTACATAATTATTATCCCAATTCACCAACTAATTATTCTTACAATCATATTCTTTTATTTTACTTATTATGCTATAATAAGTAATATTCTAGTAATACACTATTTGAGATTGTGAGGGTTATCATGAAGTATTATATAGTTGCATTATTTGATGAGGATACATATCAAATAATATCTCCTATTCAAAAAAATATGTCAAAAAAATTTAGGGCTAATAGAAATTCACCAGCACCTTTTGTTTTATTATCAGCAATAGAAAATCCAAATTTAGATAAATTATATCCTATCGTTGATAAAATAGTGGCTCCTTATAAGAGTTTTAGAATTGATGCTAGTGATTCAGTATATTTATTTGAACCTACTAAAAGTATAAATTTAAAAGTTGATGATAAAGGTTACATAAAGAGACTTTCTCGTAGTTTATTTGATATGTTAGAACTTAATGGATTTAGTGTTAAATCTTTTGAAGATAACTTTGTTTCACTTGCTAATTTAGTTTACATTCCTAGAGATTACAAAAAACAAAGTCTAAAATTAAATTTTCCGGATATATATGATGAAAATAGTTGTGTAAAACTAAGAATTAAGAGTATAGAAATATGGAAATTACCTACTGTTAAGAAGAACACACCATTAAAATCCTATGTTTTAAAAGATTTTTAAACTATACTCTGTTGTTTATATGCAATAATTTTAAATTAACAATAAGAAATAAAAGACTAGATTAAATATTAAGTTTTATATTTAATCTAGTCTTTTATCATTTTATTAGATTAAATAATTGATAAAATAATCAAAAAAAATAATAATTTATGAATTTTCTAAAAATATTTTTTCTGTATTCGTTTTCCGAACTTTAATTTACTTTAAAGATTTTGTAAAATAGTAGTATTACTAAAAGTACAGGAGGATTTATTATGAATATTCAACCACTATTTAAAGTACAAAAAAAATACAATGATAGTTTGTCAATAAACGAAGATTTAGACGCTCATAAATTGCAAGTACGTAAAAACTTAGAATTTGAAATTGCTCTTGGAGATTTAGCAAATGAAACTAATTGCTTTAATTACCTATTAAACAATTCTAATCCAATAAACATAACTTCTGTATTCCATAAATATATAACTTGTATTTCTCAGGTGTTGACTTTAGGGATTGACCACAAATATACAGATCTAATTGCAGTAACAATGAATCCCAACGATTATTGTCTAAGTGATCAATTTTTAAATTTATATATTGATACAAATGATTTAATTGCATCACCATCAATGGACCATTATTTAACTTTATTTGAGGATTTATTAAGTTTAGGGCTAACATTAGGTTTTTCAGAAGCTCAAATCCAAAATCAATTTTTAAAAAGCTCAGATAAATTAGTAATGCTTTAATTGTTTATTACTTTTACATAATATACTTTTCTTTAATATAATATTTAGTTAACTTACGGGCATAATACTCCTGAGGTGATATTATGTTTGGAATATTATGCGCATTAATTTCTGGAGTTGCTATGAGTGTGCAAGGTGTGTTTAATACAAGGTTGGGAGAAAAAATAGGAGTCTGGGAAACTACATTAATTGTTCAAGTTATTGCTCTTATAGTAAGTATTGTAGTTTTTTTCTTTCTACGAGATGGAGATTTTACTAACTTGAAGGAGGTAAACAAACTCTATTTATTAGGGGGAATCCTAGGAGTTGTAATCACTTTTACAGTAATGAAAAGCGTTAGTTCTATGGGACCTACCTTAGGTATCGGTATTATTTTAGTATCTCAATTACTTGTTGCTGCACTTATTGATGCTCTAGGATTATTTGGAAGTGATAAAATTAAGTTTTCCTTAAATCATTTTTTAGGTATTGCTATTATGATTATTGGTATTGTAATATTTAAATGGAATCATTAAGAAAGGAATGACATGCTTTGAATTTTTTTTCTAACATAAATTTTTTATTCCATTTAACAATTAATAATATAAAAGAATATTTTAGCAAAAACCAGCCAATTAAATCTGATGACATTACTGAGAACTCTGTAAATTGGTTTGGTCATGCAACTACAGTTATTAATTTGGCTAACAAAATAATTATTACAGACCCTGTATTTTCAAGTTTATTAGGTTATTTTAAGAGATTACCAGAAAAGCCTGACTATTTATCTGATTTAAAAGTAGATTATATACTATTATCTCATGGCCACATGGATCACTTAAACTTTCCTTCATTAAAAAAGTTAAATAAGGACGCAACTATAATTGTCCCTAAAGGATATGTTCGCATTATGAAATCATTAGGCTTCAAAAATGTTGTATTGTTACACCCTGGCGACGTATATGATGATGGCTTTGTAAAAATTACTGCTTATGAAGCTAATCATGATGGGAGACGTTTTTATTTTGGCCAAGATAATGAAAGTATTTCTTATTTAATTGAACGTGAAAATAAAAGTGTATTTTTCGCTGGCGATACTGCTCTTACAGATAAATTTAAAAATATTAGCTGTGATATTGCATTAATGCCTGTTGGCTGCTATAAACCTGATAGATTTACATATATGCACTGCACTCCAGAGCAAAGTTATGAAATGTTTAAAATGATGAAATGTCCAATAATGATTCCAATTCATTATAAGACCTTCAAAATTTCTTTGGAAAACTTTAAAGAAACTGAAGAATCATTATTAAACTTAAATGACCAATCTATAAAAATTATAGATATTGGAGAAACTTATAGTTTTTAAATACATCTTTGATTAAAATATCTTTTAACAAATAAGTGGTAGGTAATTATTCCAATTATTGTTCTATTACAATATAATGAGGAGTACTTAACCTGCCATTTATAATTTTCCATGATCAAATATATTTTCACGTAGAGAATAAATTTATTTTAATTATATTAACAATAAATTTATTTTTCATATAATATATTGAAGTAATAATATTTTGGAGAAATATATGTTCTTATTTAAAAAGAAATTAGATCATAATCTACAATCCTATATATCCAAAAATGCTTTTAAAAATTACAGAGTGCTTATTCAATATAAAGATTTTCAATCTTCAATTGTAAAAAAGATCAGTTCATATAGAGGAACTGTTTTTCATATAATAGAATCTTCTAATCTTATAAGTGCAAGACTTAATTCACGAGGTATTGATAGGTTGTCAGAATATCCTGAAGTAAAAAAAATTTACTTAGATGAATACTTATTTTTATGTGGTATGAGCGTTACTACTGCCAACAAAGTTCATTTCTCAGAAAAATTTAATTTATCAGGTGCTGGAATTGGCATAGGACTTGTTGATAGTGGCATATATCCTCATCAGGATTTAACCTCCCCTAGCACTAAGATAGAATTCTTTGAAGATCTAATAAATAATTTCAAGTATCCATATGATGACAATGGCCACGGTACATCAATTGCAGGAATTCTATGCAGTAGTGGTTTATCGTCTAATAATATGTATAAAGGTATCTGCAATAAAAGTAAATTATATTGCTATAAAGCCTTTGATAAGCTTGGAAAAGGATTTGCCTCTGATATATTGTATTCAATTGAAAGTTTATCTAATAAATCTAAAGAAAATAGCATAAAAGTATTATGTCTTCCCTTTGAACTTTTAACTCATAATACATTCATCATTTCTTGTTTTGATTTAACATTTAATTATGCTATCTCTAAAGGCTTGATTCCAATAGTGCCTAGCGGAAGTAATCTGAGTACTAAGACTTCTATAATGGGTATTGCAACTCTTCCAAGCTGCATTACTGTATCAGGATTAAACACAGCTTCGCCAATTATAAAACCTTATGCTTACTCTTCTGAAGGTATTTATGTCAAATTAAATAAACCTAATTTATCTGCTGCTTGTGTTAATATTGTTTCCTTAAACTCTGACAATAATTACGTTCCCGAAAAAAATGGCCTTAAGCTTTATCCTAACAGACTTGATATCGCATATAAAACTTTTACTGGTTCATCAATGGCTGTTGCTTATATTAGTGGTTTATGTGCTTTGCTATGCGAAAAAAATCCAGCTATGAGCTTCAAAGACATGAATTCATTGTTGAAAATTGCATGCGATCCTATTGATGATATCTCTAGTTCAATTCAGGGTGAAGGTTTAATAAATATACACAAACTTATAACTTAATTAATATTTCATACCTTATAGCATATTTTATAATATGCTATAATTATTTACATATAATATTTTTTTATTATAATTATTTAATATAATGTAAATGACAGACCATTTGAAAGGTTGGTGACATAAAAATGAGTACATTTATGTTAAAGAATAAATCTCTAAAATCTACTCCTGTAAGTAATATATTTCTCGAGAAATACATGCCTCAAGCTAGAGGTGAATTTGTAAAAATTTATTTATTAATGTTAAAACATAATATTTCTGGAGAATTAGGAATTAGCTCAACAATATTAGCTTCAGCATTAAATTTATTAGAATCTGATATTATAAATGCTCTTAATTATTGGAATGATCAAGGAGTTTTAAAGCTAACTAAAATAGATACTATGGGAAATTTTGATGTAGAGTTTTTAGACTTAATAGAGGAACCAGTAAATACTAAAAAGGAAGTTGATTTACTTGAAGCCTTAGACAGTACTAGTACAAAGGATATGCTAAAAGACATTGAAACACTTTTAGCAAGACCCTTATCGCCAAATGAAATGTCTATTTACTTAAATTGGCAAAAGGAATTTGGCTTTTCCTCTGAATTAATTTTAATATTAATGGAATACTGTATATCAAAAGGCAAAAGTGATCCTAGATATATTGAAAAGGTAGCCCTGGCTTGGCATGATCAAAAAATAACAAATGTTGAGCAAGCACAAAACTTAATCAAAAAAACTGAAGATAAATGGCTTAACATAAGAAAGATATTAACCTACTTAGGTATAAATAATACTGATATAATGAAGCCACAACAAGATTTAATTGAGAAATGGCTTTTAATCTACAAATTTCCAAATGAAATTATAACTAAAGCCTGTGATATATGTTTTGAAAGATTAAGTAGGGCTGATTTCAAATACATCGATGGAATACTAACTAACTGGAATAAAAATAATATTAGAACGCTAGAAGATATAGCTCTTAAGGATACAAAAAATTCTAAAAATAATAATTATCAAAAAAATTATATCCGCAACAATAATAATGATAAATCAACTCCTAAATTCAATAATTTTGAAGCAAGGGAGTATGATTACGATTCCTTAGAAAAAAAACTTTTAGGATGGGATAATGATGATTAAAGGATATCAAACTGAAATTTTAAAAATATATGATAAAATTAGAGAAGATGAGGCTAAAGCTTTAAAACTTAGAAAGGCAGAAATTTCTGAGAAATTTCCAGAGATTATCGAATTAGATAATCAAATTCAGAAGTTATCTTTAAAAATGGCAGTATCAATACTTAAATCTACTGATGGCGAAAAAGTAATTGATGAATTTAAAGAAAATATAACTGACTTAAGAGTAAAAAAGTGTGAAATGCTGGTTGAACGAGGATATGATCCTGAATACTTAAATTTACGTTACCATTGTAATAAATGTAAAGATACAGGCTTCATAGGACCTGTTAAGTGCAGTTGCTATAAGCAGAAATTAGTTAAATTGTATTATAAAAATTCTGAATTAGAAAATACAGTATCATTCAATAACTTCGATAATTTCGATTTAAACTTATTTTCTAATCATAAACTTGGAGACGAAAAATTTACACCTCGAAAAAATATGGAAAATATTTTGCAATTTGTATTAAGAGAATATCTTCCTGAGTTTTCAAAAATATCAACCAATATGTTATTTTACGGTAACCCAGGCAGTGGTAAAACTTATTTATCTTACTGCATAGCAAAAGCCATATTAGATCTTGGATATTTAGTTGTATACAAAACTTCTGATGAATTAATTAAGAATTTAAGAGAAATAAGATTCAATAACGATTCCTCACTAGAATCCTTGATTTTAGAATGTGACTTATTAATAATAGATGATTTAGGAGCAGAGCATCTTAACGAATTTTCTATAACTGAGTTATTCAATGTAATTAACAAGAGAATTCTTACAAATAAAAAAATGCTTATTTCTACTAATTTAACCTTACCAGGTATAACGAAACAATACAGTGAAAGAATTGCATCTAGATTAATTGGTGAATTTAAACTGTGCAAATTTTATTCTGAAGATATAAGGATAAAAAAGAATTTGGAAAAGAACAAGTAATAAACCCGTACTCTTATGAAAAGCTACTGCATATTACATGCACTAGCTTTTTTCTATTTGATAATTTGTAATATATCCAAACAAAAAAATAAGTCCTAGTTAACACTAGAACTTATTTTACTTTGGCGACTCAGAAGGGGCTCGAACCCTCGACCTCCGGCGTGACAGGCCGGCACTCTAACCAACTGAGCTACTGAGCCATCTTATGGTGGGCACAACAGGGCTCGAACCTGTGACCCCCTGCTTGTAAGGCAGGTGCTCTCCCAGCTGAGCTATGCGCCCATAAGATAGATAAAATGGTGACTCCTAGGGGAATCGAACCCCTGTTACCACCGTGAAAGGGTGGTGTCTTAACCGCTTGACCAAGGAGCCATATTAAGTTTTACAATTTATTTAAAATGGAGCTGGCAATAGGAATCGAACCTACAACCTGCTGATTACAAGTCAGCTGCTCTACCG
>NZ_JAKJJY010000032.1:0-51254 GCF_022320955.1 Clostridium sp. YIM B02555
ATTTCTAGTGTAGTGTTACGATTATAATTTCTCAATGATGTATGTATATTCCATTTATAAGTTTGATTATTAATTTGGATATCTTTAATTGATAAAGTTAATTGCGTGCTGAAGGCACTTTGTTTGTTATTAGAAGGAAGGTGATTGAATGAAAAAGAGTATTTCAATATTTATAATGCTTATATTTATAGTTGGGATAATTGGTTGTACATCAAAAGAAGATAGTGAAAAGAGTTTAGCAAAAGTGAGATTTCCAGAAGATCCAAAGCAAGAAGAATTAAGAGATCCAAGTGTTGTTTTAGATAAAAGCAAATGGGGCACTTTAGGAGCCCATGATCCATCTATTTATAAAGATAAAGATACATACTATGTATTTTCAACAGATGCTAGAGTAGGTGGTCCGGCAACGCCAGGTATACAAATTAGAAAGTCTAAGGATTTAATTAACTGGGAATTTGTAGGCCAAGCCCTAAAAGGAATTCCAGATGAAGCAAAAAGCTGGAGTCGTGCTCAAGGAATATGGGCACCAGAAATAACAAAAGTAGGGGATGAATATTATTTATATTATTGTGCATCAACCTTTGGTAAAAATAGATCATATATAGGGCTGTTAAAAAGTAAAGAAATAGAGGGCCCTTGGGAAGATCAAGGTTTGGTTTTAAAGACTAATCAAGGAGATGATAGAAATGCATTAGATCCTAATATAGTCTTTGATAAAAATGGTGATATGTGGATGTCATATGGGTCCTTTTGGAATGGGATCTATTTAGTAAAACTAGATAAAAATACTGGAAAGCCAATCGATCCAAATGATAAGGGTAAAAACATAGCTAAGAGGGCAGCGTCTGTAAGTGGAGCGGTTGAAGGTCCGTATATTATATATAATGAAGAACAAGGAAAATATTATTTGTTTGTTTCCTACGATTCTTTGAGTTCAAATTATAATGTAAGAGTTGGAAGAGCAGATAATATAGAAGGACTGTATTTAGATAGTGATGGAAATAATATGACTGAAGTGACTAAAGTAGAGCCAAATGAAGTCGGGAATAAAGTTTTAGGTGGATATAAATTTGGAAATGCAGAAGGCTGGATTGCTCCGGGTCATAATTCTATATTAAAAGATGATGGTAACTACTATATAATACATCATGCAAGAACTGAGAAAAAAACTGATTGGTTTTATTTAAATGTGAGAAAAATATTGTGGTCGAAAGATGGATGGCCAATGATTTCTCCAGAAAGGTATGCTGGAGAAAAAGAACAAAAAATTGAGAAGGAAGCTATTGTCGGTAAATGGCAGTTAATAGTACAAGATAAAAACATCAATACAATGATATCTTCTGTAGAATATGATTTAAGTAGTAATGGTAAATTAAAAAATGAAAAAACATCAGGAAAATGGAAGCTGGAAGGAGAAGATGACATAACTGTTGAAATACCAAATTCTAATGGAGAAAGTGTTGAATATACAGGGAAGGTGATGCCTTCATGGGATTGGGAAAATAATAAACAAACACTTATAATTACCGCACTAGATAAAAAAGGTGTGTCGTTGATTGGTAAATTAATAAGATGATGGTTCAATTACTGGTTTCAAATTATCAATTGTCAATTTTGAGGAATTAGAACAATTGAATTTTATGAACTAGATGAGTTGCTGTCAATTATCAATGGCAAATTTTAGGCTACATGATCTTTTCGTATGGGCGTTTAATTGTTTATTCTGTGAACTTTTTATTAGAACTACAATCTTTAACTGATAATTGGATATTTGTAATAGGTGAATAGATATGTATGAAAATAAAGAAAAGATATTTTAGTGGAAACATAATGATATCTTTTCTTATTTTTTTATTGTGAAAAAGTTACTTTAGGTGAAAATGTAATTAGTTATGCGGTTATTGAGTTAAAGGATTGTAGATTAATCTAACGCTTATACCTTGGTTATAGTTTCCGAAATTCTTTCCGAAAATAGTTAAACCGCCAACGTGCTTTGTATCTTCTGGAACAGCTAATTTAAATTGTATATCGCTTTTGTAATTTAATTCTAAATCTTCTAAGGTAACATCTGAAATTTTCATTCCATCAATAAAGGTTCCATAGGAATTTATGCTTAAAAGTTTTAATAATCCATATTGATTCCAGTTAGGATTCCACCAAATTGGAGTTAAAATTCCTTTACTATCACCAAAATCTCCTGGACTAGTCCAGCTTCCAATGTTTAGATTATTAATGTAAAAATGTATATCAGAAGGCCATACACTACATACACCAGGAGCTTCTGAACTTATTTCCATAGAAATTTGAAGTTCGGATAAGGTTTCATTAGGTTTTAGATAATTAGGAATTCTATACTCTATGTAGCCTTTAGTAAACCATAAAATATCGGCATTTATTCTTTCAGGATCTGCAAAATAATTAGGGTTATCAACTTCACCTATAAGTTTATCTTTAGTTGCAATTCCGCAAGTAGGTGTAATATCATAGTTTGAATAATGACCTATACTTAAATTAATGTCATAAGAATTATCCACATCTTGTTTTCCTATATCAATAACAAACTTATCTTCATGCAGAGAACATATCTTTTGCAAGCCATGCTTTCCGGTTAAGTTTGTGGTTTTGATTAATCCGCATTCTTCTAATTTCTTTATATGCATTGTTACTGCACCATTGGTCAAATCTAATTTTTCAGATAATTCATTCATGTTTAATTGTTTATATTGAGACAAGATATCGATGATATTTATTCGTACATCTGAACTTAAAGCTTTGAATAAGGGTAAACTATCCTTTAGATTAGTAATATGAATCATAGTAATCTCCTTTATAAGTTAATATTTATATAATAAAAATGAATAATACGATTTAAGTGGTGAATTAAAAAGTAATATATATTCTAATTATCAATGTTCAATTAATGGCAAAATCAATTCTAGATTTTTTGAATAGAAATGTACAATTTTAATTGGAACTTATATATATTATTATACCTATAGATACAAGAAAAGTGAATTATTATTTTAAAAATGTATAAATTAAAACTATTTGTTAATGATCATATTCATGTAAAATATAGAAAAAAATAGGATATAAAAAGATATTTGTGTAATTTTTTTGGGGGAAATATGTGCTTTGAAGTATATTACAAGGTTTTAATCGGTGGAAAACAGCATTGATTTAATTAAATTTAAAATATTTTAATTATATTTAATTTAAAGATGTTGACTTTGGTATATAAGGGTATATAATAATTGTATAAGCATAAATTAGTGGACAATGAATTTGTTGCTGAGGACATTATAAACACAAGCTTTAGTGAGAAATTAAAAAAATGAGAAAAAGATTATATTTAAAAATAAATGCATTTATAGATTTGAAGTATTGTTTAATGTTGTTTAAAATAAAAGGAATTATAAATGCCTATTAAACGTATTAATAATTAAACTTTTTATGAAAAATGGGGGAAGCTATGAGCAAATTAATAAGGGATACTCAAAGTGAGAAAGATGAAATGAATAAAAAATATAAAAATCCAATAATAATTCAAAGGGCAGATCCGTATATCCATAAACATAAAGATGGCTTTTATTATTTTATAGCTTCTGTATCTGAATTTGATAGGATTGAACTTAGAAAAGCAAAGACTATTGAAGAGCTGCAAGCTGCAGAAACAAGGACTGTTTGGAAAAAGCATGACAGTGGAGAAATGAGTGAATTAATATGGGCACCAGAAATTCATTATATACAAGGTAAATGGTACATATATTTTGCTGCTGCTCCAAATAGGGAGGTAACTGGAATTACTTTTAACCATTCTATGTATGTGCTTGAAAATGCTAATGAAGATCCGATGACAGATAATTGGATTGAAAAAGGAAAAATAGAAACTGGCTGGGATAGTTTTGCATTAGATGCAACTACTTTTGAACATGATAATAAGCTTTATTATGTATGGGCTCAAGAAGATCCAGAAGTAGAACCAAATTCTCATTCTAATATTTATATTGCAGAAATGGAGAATCCTTGGACCTTAAAATCTAAGCCTGTATTATTATCTAAACCAGAATTAGATTGGGAAATAAAACTATATTGGGTAAATGAAGGACCAGCTATATTAAAGAAAAATGGGAAGATATTTTTAACTTATTCAGCTAGTGCTACCGATGAAAATTATTGTATTGGTATGCTTACAGCTGATGAAAATAGCAATTTACTAGCCCCTTCATCTTGGGTTAAATCTAAAGAACCTGTGTTTAAAACTTCTTATGAAAATCATCAATATGGACCAGGTCATAATAGTTTCACGGTTTCAGAAGATGGAACCCAAGATTTATTAATTTATCATTCGAGAAATTATACTGAACTTAAAGGAGATCCTTTAAGTGATCCTAATAGACATGCAAGAGTTGAGATAATTAAGTGGAAAGAAGATGGAACTCCTGATTTTGGAGTGCCTTCACCTGATACGCGTATATTTGAAGTTTAATATGTCAACTATTCTAGGTTTATAGCCATATGTAAAAGGTATTAAGCAATTTACATGTGGCTATAATTATATTTATATTTTATAATTACATCATAGTTATTTAAAATTTGTTTTTTTATTTTTAAATAACAAATTTATTTATAATGGAGAAGTGTATTATGTTAAAAGATAAAAAACTATTTTTATTAGATATTGATGGAACAATTGCGTTAGATACTACTTTGATAGATGGAACTTTAGAATTTATGGAGCATGTTTTAAGTATAGGTGGAAAATATATTTTCATAACTAATAACTCTACTACTAGTATTGATGATTATATTAAAAAATTTGAGAAGTTTAAAATAAAAGTTGATGCAACTAGTTTCGTTACCTCTTCTTATGCTACTGCTTTATACTTGAGAGAAAATTATAAGGATAAAAAGATTTTTGTTTTAGGTACAAAGTCCTTTATCCAAGAACTAAAAAGCTTTGATATAAAGGTTACAGAAGAGCAGGAGGATGATATTTTCTGTGCAGTTGTAGGCTTTGATAATGAATTAAATTACAAAAAGATAGAAGATATTTGTGAGCTATTAACTACAAGAAATATAGATTACATAGCAACTAACCCAGATCTTGTTTGTCCAACTAGCTTTGGCTTTATACCAGATTGTGGTTCTATATGCCAAATGATAGGTAATGCAGTTAAAAGAGAACCTATATACATAGGAAAACCTAATAAGGCAATAGTTGAAATGTGTTTAAAGCAAACTGGATATTCAAAGGAAGAGACTTTAGTTATTGGAGATAGATTGTATACTGATATTGCTTGTGGAATTAATGGTGGTGTGGATACGGCGGTTCTATTTACTGGTGAAGCAAAAAAGGAAGACTTAGCTGACACAGAGTTTAAACCAACATACAGTTTTGAATCAATTAAGGAACTGTATGAAGAATTATCAATTTAATACATAGAATAAGAACAAAAGTTAAAATATAAAATAAAAATTAAGAACTCAAGAGTTAAGTATATGTTATAAGCACTTGAGTTCTTGTGATTTGAAGTGCTAAACTAAAAATTACATCTTGAGATTTATCCAAAATAAATTGAAAAGTTAATTAATAGTTTTATTTATCAATGTAACCAAACCTTATCATGGCATTAGATAAACCATCAGCAAAAATATTATCTGTTATATATGTAGCAACTTTTTTTAATTCATCTACTGCATTTCCCATTGCTATTCCTTGTTTTACCGTTTCAAACATGGTAATGTCGTTATAACCATCCCCAAAAGCAATGGTATTTTCTAAAGGGATATTTAGAAAATTAATTACATGTTTAATTCCAGAACTTTTATCAAAATCTTTAAAAGATACATCGGCAGACATGTGAGCACCATGACTGTTAAATACTAAGCTGTCAGAAAAATACTCTCTGCATTTTTTTAGTTGAGATTCATCGTTATAAAAAATATCAAAAGCATTAGCGTGAATGTCTTCTAATTTCCATTCTTTAATTAGATATTCTTCACCAGTAAATTGAGAATTATAGTGCAGAATTTCATCTGCAGCCATTTTATATGGATATCCTTTATATGGACCAGCAAAGGCACCTCTTATATCTAATTCATTAAAAGCTTCAATGAGTCTTGTTATAGTCTCAGGTTCTAGAGTTCTATCATAAATACTTTGGCCGTTATAAACTATATAAGTTCCATTTGCAGATATGTATCCATCAAACATTTTATCTCCAAATATTTGATAAATAAATCTCATTGGTCTGCCAGTGCATATAAAAGCTAAATTCCCTTTTTCTCTGAACTTTTTTATAGCTAAGACAGTACTATCTGGAATTCTGTGTGTAGTTCCATCATTGCCATATAAGGTACCATCAATATCAAAAAACGCAATTTTTTTCACTTTAAGTCCCTCCCCAATATTAAAATCAATTACACTTTATTTTAACATTGTTACAATAATATTGAAACTTTTTAATAGAGGTTCAATGATTTAATATATATGAAAATAAGGTTATAAATCTTCGATTATAAATTAGTCTTTGATACAGATATCCAATTTAATAATCAAACTTATAAATGGAATGTACATGCATCATTGAGAAATTATAATCGTAACACTACACTAGAAATTAGATACATTTTTCTGGAAGCAGGCATGTGAAATTGAGATGATGATGGTTCTTAATTGGGGCTTGTCTCATTTACAGCTTGTCCGAATTTTGCATTCGGAACACGCTGTAATGACGACAAGCCGCCATTTAGAACCTTCCAGCGAAAATTTCACTAGTCCTGTGGAAGATAAATGTATCTGATTTCGGTAAGTTTCGTATATGTCTAATTCTCGCCTTGGATATCTATAAGGAAAACTCTATGAAGAAAGTTTATTTTTAAGGCATTAATTTTTTCAAAATTTGTTAAATTGAGATGTAAAATATTAATTAGAAATTGTATAATAGAATTTAATCAACAGAAATTTTTAAATTTTATAAGTAGGAAGGTGACAGTATGGATATAGAAAACATTAAAAGTAAAATTAAAGATATTAAACCATATATTAATGGTTGGAGAAAAATGAGAAGATCAGCAATAATAATTCCTATTATAAATGTTGATGGAGAAGTACAAGTTTTGTTTGAAGTAAGATCAAAAAAGTTGAATAGCCAGCCTGGTGATATTTGTTTTCCAGGAGGAAAAATAGATGAGGGTGAAACACCAAAGACAGCTGCCTTAAGAGAAATATCAGAAGAGCTTGGAGTAAGCAATATACAAATAATCAATGAATTAGATACAGTAGTTAGATTTGATGGAATAATAATTCATCCTTTTGTTGGAGTGATAGAAGATGTTAAGGATATCAATATAAACAAAGATGAGGTGGATCATATATTTCTTGTTCCATTGGATTACCTTATAAATCATAAATATTTAGAGGTAAATAGCAAAATAAAAATTGATAGACCAAAAGATTTTCCTTATGATTTGATAGTTAACAAGGAAAATTATAAATTTAGGGAAGCTGGTTACAGATCGTTGTTTTATAAATATGAAGACTATAATATTTGGGGAATTACTGCTGAAATGCTACAGGATTTTTTAGATAATTTGTAGCCACCCACCAAACCCTGGCGATTCCTACTAAACCTTGACGAAATCGCCATCATGGTCAGAATTTAACCAAACTAAAAATTCAAACAAGAACCTGCTAAGAAAAATCAACACTTTTTTAGTAGTTTTTTAAAAATAAATATTTATATTTATTTTTAGGGGTATCGCAAACAAGCCAACCAGATATCCTGCTTATATCAATAATACGCCAATAGGTAGTAAAAAGTTAGAAGAAGCTAAATGTTTACAGGATGAAATAAAATTAAATTTGCCCAGTGATGTTAATAATACAAATTATTTAGATATAAAGGTTGCTTTTGACTTAGAACAAAAAAATACTTATTGTGAAAAAAGAGAGGAAGAAACCCCTTGGACTTTAGTAACAGGAGATTCCTATTTATATATTGGAAATAACACTATAAATGAATATTATTTTTCTAGTTATGGTGCTTCATTTGTGAAAGATGGAATGTTTAATGATACAGCAATTAAGCTTTTATCAAATGAAAAATTGGAGTTAACAGATCCTTTTAGCTCAAAAATTGCTGATTTTCAATTTGATGTATCGAAATTTAATAATCAAAAGGCTATGCTTGTATTAACATCACCAGATAGTGAAATATTAAAAGATTCATTAACTTATTTAAGCTCAACTGAAATGCTTTCAAAACTTAATGGAGATTGTGCAATAATAGATCGAAATGGTGATATTAAAACCTATAAAATGAAAAAAGAAACTTCAAAGCCTTCTTATGAAAAACTTCAAGCTTTAAGTGGCAATGCTAAAGCATTGCTTATAATTACAGGATTATTTGTAGTATTTGCAGTAAGTGCTGCAGCATTGTATTTCTTTAAGAATAAGAAAAGGAAATAAATAAAATCAGAATTTGTATTTAAGATATTAGAATAGTAATCGAGAATGTTGAAAATAACAATAAATTAAAAATTATATAAATAAAAAGGTTAAAGGCTTAGTATAATGATACTAAATCTTTAACCTTTTTCGTTTCATATAATGTTAACATAAAAATTTTTTGTTAAATTTTTATAGCTCTCCAGCAGGCTTCTATAGTTTGCTTTATTTCCACTTCGCTTAATGGATACTTATTATTTAAATGGCCTTTAATAACGGATATAATCAGCCCAGTAGCTATCTGACAACACATCATCAAATTCATTTCTCTAATAATTCCTTGCTTTTGCCCTTCAAGTATAATTGAAAAAAAATCATTCATTGCAGGATCAGTTGTGTTTTTAAATTCTTCAGATATATATGGCGAATGATAGTAATTTTCAAGAAATTGTAATTCTTTTGGATAATGGATTGCAAAATCTGCTATTCTATTTAAAAGAAATTTAAATCTTTCATATAATGCTTCTGTAGGATCATAATTTTCTATTATGAACTTTGACATATGAATAGCTATAGCTTTGTATAATTCATTTACTAGTTCTTCTTTATTTTTAAAATAGTTATAAACAGTTCCAGATCCAACATTTGCTCGTTTAAAAATTTTTGCAAATGTAACAGATTGCAAACCTTCTTCTGTAATTAAATCAAGAGTTGACATCAAAATGTCATCACGTTTTCCCATTTCATTCACCTCTAGTACTATGGAATTTTTGTTCTAATTAATTTTATATTTTTTTCATTTTGATGTCAATTATAGATATATAAATTCCAAAAGAATGTTTTTATGTTGCAAAAATTAAATGAGATAGCATGATATAATATAAAAAATAATTATAAATGGCATGTTAATTCCAATAAATATTAAAAAATATATAATTTAAATTAAAAAATGCGTATTTAAGTTAAAATATTGGAATAAAAATTCTAAAATTTATTGACAATATTGATATAAGTATTTATAATTTTATTTAGAATATATATTCCAAAAAATAATAAATAGTGAAAATATGAATAAGATAACGGGAAAAAATTAAAGCTTTAATGGAGGTTCAACATGTCAGAAAAAACATTAGTTTTATATCATTCAGTTCAAGGGAATACAGAAAAAGTGGCTAAGATTTTATCAGACGAGCTAAGTTGTAACATAATTAAAATTAATGGAAAAGATAACGCATCACAATTGACTGCTATAAAAATTATCAGACATATTGCTCAAGGACGCCAATTTAAAAGTAGAATTAAAGAAATTGATTTTTCACAATATAATCGTATTTATGTAGGAGGACCTTGTTGGAATTACACTTATACACCAGCTATAGGGCAATTTTTAAAGGAAGCAGATTATAAAAATAAAGAAATTATATTTTTTATAACCCATAGAGGAGATTTTGGAAAAAGCTTTGAAAAGTTTAAGGCTGCAATGGCAGGCGGAAAGTTTATTGGGAATATGGATTTTTATAAAGTTAAGGAAATGCAAAATGATGAAGTTAGAAAAAAGGTTAAGGAACAATTAAATAAATTGAAATTAATATAAAGGAGAGAAATGAATATATGAAAAAATTATTAGATACAACTAAAATGGGAAATATGACTTTAAAAAATCGTTTTATCAGTGCAGCCATAGGTGATTTTACAGGTGAAGGTCTCATCAATGAGAGAATTATTGAAAAATATGAGACTTTAGCAAAAGGTGGCGTAGGAACAATTATTACTGGATTTACATTAGTAGATGAAGCAGAAAAATCATTTCCTATATTATCAATATACGAGGATTCATTTATTGAGAATTTCAAAAAGTTAACTGATAAAATTCATTCTCATGGAGCTAATTTTATATCTCAATTAGTATATATAGGTTCCTATGTCATGGGTGATGTAGGGGATAGAGAGATTCTTGGACCAAGTGCCGTAGCAAACCCAAATACTAATGTTATTCCTAAAGAGATGAATATTAGTGAAATAAAAGCTGTTCAACAAAAATTTGCAGAAGCAGCACTTAGAGCTAAAAAGTCAGGATTTGATGGTATTGAAATTCATGCTGCTCACGGATTTCTTTTAAATCAGTTTATTACGCCTTATTATAATCGTAGAAATGATATTTATGGTGGGTCTATAGAAAACAGAGTAAGAATGCTGCTTGAAACATATTCAGCAATTAGAGAAGCAGTTGGACCTGAATATCCAATTTGGGTTAAAGTTAATAGTATAGAGGGATTTGAAGGAGGATTAACTTTAGAGGATTGCCTTTATACATGTAAGGAATTAACAAAACTTGGTGTTAATGCAATAGAAGTAAGTGGTAACTTTATGTCGCTATCCTCAAATAAAGGGATTTATTTTAAAGAAGAAGCAGCTGCAATAGCTAAAGAAAATAATGTTGCCGTTATAGTTACAGGAGGAAATCGTAACTTCGAAGAAATGGAAAAACTGCTAAGTAGTACAAGAATTGAATACTTTGGGATGGCAAGACCTTTTATTTCAGAACCTGATCTTATAAATAAGTATGAGAAAGAACATATAACTCAAACAAAGTGTGTTAGCTGTAATCAATGTGCTAATCCTAGTAATGGTTTCAGGTGTGTTTTAAACAAATAAAGCTTAACTATAGAGTAAATGTAAAGTTATTAAAAATATAAAATATTTACATATCTTATTTAGAGCATCCTGCGAAGCTTAAGATTATATATAGCATAAAATAATACTTTTAATATAAAAAATAATCCAAGGAAAATTTTATCCTTGGATTATTTCATTTTAAAGCTTGCAAAGATTAGATTATATAAACAGAATTATAATTGTGAAATAATATAAAATATTTAATTAAAACGATTAAAATAAAATTTCAGCAGTGTTAATATAAATATAACAAATGAAAACGTAATCGCCAAAATGCGTAAAATGGAGGAAGAAGTATGGATAGATTAAACCTGAGAAATTTAACTTTTGAAAGGATACAAAATGAGTTAGGGATATTACCTAATGATGTTTAAGTAACAATTTTTGAAACTCCTAAGTACAAGTGGGGATAAGAGGATTACCAGGAGATGAAATAGGATTAAATTATAAAATTAATGTATAGATTGAATAGTTGATAGAAATAACATTGTAATGAAGAAAAAATATAAGAAAGTGGTGATAAAATGGCATTTCTATTAAAAGGATAATATAGTATTTCTAACTTGGAAAAAATTTTGTTGTTTAGATGATTATAGAAAGCCAACAACATTTGCACTAGAGTTACTGAAACAATATGCTAATAGTAATTTTGCAGTTGATGCAAGAAATGGATTTGAAGATGATAAAGCAGATGTTGAATGGGGATTTTCTTTTCTATTGCCAGAAATAGCAAAAACTGATTGTAGATATGTAGTGTTTATAATGAATGAAGTTAACGAAATAGAAGAAGAAATGGATATGTGGACGAGAGAATTTACGAAATATTTTGTTGTGAAAAAAGTAGAAAACTATTCAGAGGCAGTCGAATTCATATTAAAACAAATAGAGAAAACGGAAAATGATGAATAATATGCTGCGTTATGAATATAATGTTCACTGAATATTATGTCTCTAGAAATTCCAAAAGAGAATTCTTGTTTAGTATAAAAATTTTTTTATATTTAGTGCATATCCATTGATGTTTAGAGAATTTATTTAAAGTTCTATTTACAGTAATTCTACTTACACCTACAGATTTGCCAATATCTTCATGAGTAGAATTAATGGGGGAATTTGTATGTCTGCTCATATTTAATAGATATTGAGCTATTCTTTTTTCAGCAGATAAAAATGAAATATTATCAATTTCATTTGATAACATCCTAACTTTTTGTGATAAAAGTTCTATGAAATTTAAGGCAAGAAAAGGTTCGTTTTGAAAATATGACATAATATCAATTTTATTAATAGTGATAATTTCTGAATCGGAAAGAGTTTTAGCTGATGACATTCTTGGAAATCCATCAAAAAAAGAAGCTTCTCCAAAAATTTCACCATTTTTATAAATTTTTAATATTTTTTCTAAACCATCTGAGGAATTTGCAAAAACTTGAACAATTCCTTCCTTTAAGTAATAAAAATTATCAGCAAATTCTCCTTGCTGATAGATTAGCTGATTATTTTTAAATATACGAGTGGGTTTTGTTTTAAAAGTATCAAATAATTTAGCGGGGATATCTATCCTGTGGTCTAAAAATAAAGTTCCTTTATCCAAGAAAAACACCTCCATTGAAATAATATTTTTTTAATTGTATCATAGTTTACATTCTTCGTTAATGTTTTGTGCAATAATATAATAAAAAAATCTCGGAGGTAACGGATTATGAAATGGAATAGTAATCTATATGATAATAAACATTCTTTTGTAGCGGAATATGGTAAATCTATGATTGATTTAGTAAATATTAAGAAAGATCAAAAAATTTTGGATTTGGGTTGTGGTACTGGGATACTAACAAATGAGTTGGCAAAAGAAGAAGCAACTGTTATTGGAATAGATTCGTCAACAGATATGATTGAGAAGGCAAAATTAAATTATCCAAGCTTAAAGTTCCAAGTGGCAGATGCAACAAACTTGGCTTTTGAAAATTATTTTGATACTGTTTTTTCTAATGCGGTTTTTCACTGGATTCCAAATCAAGAAAAATTATTAAGTTCCATTTATAATTCATTAAAAGATAATGGAAAGTTGATTTGTGAATTTGGAGCAAAAAATAATGTGTATCAAATTCAAGCTGCATTTGAAAAAGTACTAAAGCAAAATGGATATTTATATTGTTCAGATTTTTTTCTACCTTCAAAAGAGGAATACAAATTATTATTAGAAAAAACTGGCTTTGAAATAGAACATATAATTGAATATGATAGACCAACGCCACTTGCTGATGGTGAAAAAGGATTACGTAATTGGCTCTGTCAATTTTTTGCAAGTTATTTATCCAATGTATCAGATAAAGAAAGGGAACAAATCTTATTTGAAACAGAAAAAATTTGTAGAAATAGTATATGGAAAGACAATCAATGGATAGCTGATTATAGGCGTATTCAAATTATTGCAGTAAAAAAATAAAGACACATTTCAGCCAGTGAAAAAGGTGGGGAATATATAATGATAATTTCTGAAAGTAAACTTGTAATGTTTTATGGTTGTAAGTATATTGAGGAAAGATTTATAAAATGGAGGTATTACAGTGGAAAAGATATTTGTGGAAGGTGAAAATTTACTTTTAAGACCCTTGTCATTTACTGAACTCTTAAATATTAATAATGATAGAAAAATTAAAACGCCTATAGATACAGAAGCAATATTTGATTTTGTTAAAATAGCAATAACAAAGAAAATAGAGAAAATGAAAAAGGTTAGTGAAGATATCCATGACTGGTATACTTATTGGCTTATTATTAATAAGGATAATGGGGAAGGAATAGGTTTTATTGGATTTAAAGGAATTCCAAATGAAAATGGATATACAGAGGTTGGGTATAGCATATCTTCAAATTGTAGAAGGAAAGGATTTATGACAGAGGCGTTATCTCTATTAATGGATTGGGCGTATAAATATCCATTAATAGAGGGTATAACAGCTAATAAGGTATTAAAAACAAATACAGGCTCTAATAAAGTGTTAAATAATTGTAATTTTACATTAGTAGGCTCTTCAAATGAATTTAATAATTATATTATTAAATTTAAAAAGTAGCATATTTAGAATTTGTAAATTGATTTTTTATTAATTGAATGTGATTTAAAAGAAATTATTATATTCAGATAAAATATTAGGAGTTGATAATATGAATTATAGAGTTGATATACTATTGTTTGATAAATTTGAAACTTTAGATGTATTTGGACCTGTTGAAATACTTGGAAAATTACCAGAGATTTTTAAATTGAATTTTATTTCAGTTGACGGTGGGCTGGTTGAAAGTTCTCAAAAGGTAAAGGTGGAGACTAATTTATATACAAGTGATGATGCTTTGAAAATTTTATTTGTGCCAGGTGGAAATGGTACAAGAGAAAAAGTTAATGATAATGATTTTATTAACTTCATTGAAAATATGTCAAAAGAAGCAAAATATATAATAAGTGTGTGTACAGGGTCAGCTTTACTAGCGAAAGCAGGAATTATAAATGGAAAACGAGCAACAACAAATAAAAGAGCATTTAAATGGGTTACAGAACAAAATGAAGATGTGCTATGGGTAGAGGAAGCTAGATGGATAAGAGATGGCAACATATTTACATCTTCTGGCGTTTCAGCAGGGATGGATATGGCATTAGGTTTTATAGAAGAGTTAATTGGAAAGGAAAAAGCATTAGAGATTAGCAAAAGTATTGAATATTTATGGAATGAAGATAGCAACTATGATCCGTTTTTTAAAATGTATGAATGATTAGATAAAAATTTGTAGATGAGAGAAGTTAAATTGGTAATGATAATTAACTGGAATGATTTTTGGAAGGTTAGCACAATTTATAAGGATAATTGCTAAGGGAATTGTTAAGTCTTTTAATAAACAGTAGGGAATAGTAATTTTAATATTATTAGATATTTTGAAAGAGGTGTTTTTTTTGAAAAGTAACTTAGAGTTTAGATTTGCTGATATAAATGATACAGCAAAGATTTTGTATTTTATAAAAGAATTGGCGTTGTACGAAAAAATGTTAGATGAAGTTGTAGCAACAGAAGATCAATTAAAGGAATGGATTTTTGAAAAGAAAAAAGCAGAAGTGATTTTTGCGATAGAGAATGGGAAAGAAATCGGATTTGCATTATTCTTTCATAATTTTTCTACATTTCTTGGACATTCAGGAATATATTTAGAAGATTTATTTGTTTTGCAAGAGCACCGTGGAAAAGGATATGGCAAGTCAATTTTAAAGTATCTTGCTCAAATAGCTGTTGAGCGTGGTTGTGGTCGTCTTGAATGGTGGTGCTTAGATTGGAATAAGACAAGTATTGATTTTTATTTGTCATTAGGTGCAGAGCCTATGAATGATTGGACAGTGTATCGAATAACAGGAGATACTTTGGTAAATATGGCAAAGTAAATGAGGAAGTTGTTTGAATTAATAGAAGGAGCTACAAAATGGAGGAAGAAATATTACAAATAGAAGAGTTATCAATAAATGCTTTTCCTGCAATATTAACAGAATTATATGATGGGTGGATTTTAAGATATTCAAATGGATATACATACAGAGGAAATAGTATAAATCCATTGTATTCATCAACAATTAATTTAGAAAATAAAATTGACTATTGTGAAGATAAATACTTTAAAAAAGGATTACCATGTATTTATAAGATGACAGAAAATGTTGCTGAAGGTTTGGATACATGTTTAGAAAAACGTGGATATACTATTGAAAAATCAGCAGATATTATGGTTTGTGAAATAGATAAAAGTACAGTGCCCCGGCTTCAAGATGTTAATATCAGTATGGACATGACTGATGAATGGTTAGAGGGATTTCTTAATCTTAATGAAATAATAGAAGAAAGCATAAAAGCTACAGTAAAAACTATGCTTTCCAATATACAAAATCCAGTAATTTGTGTAAATATAAATGAAGGTGATACTATGATAGCTTGTGGTCTCGGTGTTCTTGAAAATAGAAAAATAGGTTTATATGATATTGTTGTTATGGAACAATATAGGTGTAAGGGACTTGATGGAAAAATATGTCAAGCGATTATAGATCAAGGAATTAAAAATGGTGCAGATATGGCATACTTACAAGTAACTTCATTAAATGAGCAAGCAGTTAGATTATATAATTCTCTTGGATTTAAAAAATTATATACATATTGGTATAGAGTGAAAAAAGTAATATAAGAAAACTAATGGAACAGGCTGTAAATTAAGCTTGTTCCTTTTTGATTTGAAAGAAATAAGTGTGTTTTTAACAGTTAAACAAAATTAATATAAAAATTTTTGGATTTTATGTTTTTTCTTTAATAAGTGCATATATATTAAATAGAAATCTATAGAGAGAGCAGCTATTCACATTATAAAAGAGAAGCTATGCGCCTTACAAAAAAAGCAGCTATGCACTTATAAGAAGAGCAGCTATGCTGCAATACGAAACTTTTTACAATTCGTAACTATTCTGCAACTGAAATTTCTTTAACACGGAACATCTTTGAGGGTTTATTTAGTATATATGAAGGGGAATGATATCAATGAGAGAAAGAAAATATGCACATTAGAATAAAGCAGCTATGCTGCAAATAAGAACATTTTTGAATATTAAATTGTTTATTATATATATGAAAGGAAATGAGTAATATGAGAGAAAGAAAGTACGTAAAATTCAGAGTAGACATGCCAGATGACACAAAATTTAAAATAATAGATATGAAACCAGAAAGAGATCTTATTCAATATGTATGGTATAGGCTTGTACTTCTATGTGGAAAAGTTAACTTAGCTGGAGAGTTATATCTATCAAAAAATATTCCTTATACTGCAAAAACTTTAGCTATAGAATTTAATAGAGGTGTTGAACAGATTGAATTGGCTTTAGATGTATTGATTGGGTTAGAAATGGTTGAGCTTACTGAACATAAGGTTTATTATGTGAAAAACTTTGCTAAGCATCAAAATATAAAAGTTAAGGAAAAAACTGAAGCTGATAATAAAGAAGTCCTTGCAAATAATAGAGCCCAAGAAGATGATAACTTAAAAAATGAAATTCAAGAGAATGATAATAATAAATCTGAAAATCAAGTTAATATAAATGAGGGTGAAAGTTTTTTTGTGAGCAATGCGAATGATAATTTTGAAACGGTTAAAGATATTGCAAAGGATGAAATACATGATAATAAAAATAATGAACCAGAAAATCAAGTTACTACAGAGGAAGTTGCAATAACTACGACAAATAATTTGAATGATAATATTGTTATGCCTTTAGATAGAGAGAAAGGTGAGAAAACAAGGAAAAGGAAGAAGGATAATATCATTAATAATACAGATGAAGAAGATGGTGTTGGTGAAATATGTACTCTGACTAGCGGTGAATTTGTACTTGGCAAAGGGGATAAAATTATCTCCGCATGGACATTTTAAGTAATGTAGGCATTTTGTTAAAAAGTCATATAAGGTATAATGTTATATATATGTAACTTAATGTAAAGAAAAGAATTACTAATTATCAATAATTACGAAAATAGGTGATATATTTGAATTTTGAAATATGCTTTAATGAATCGTCAACAATTTTAATGGAGGGTGCATTAGGAGAAAGATTAAAACGGGAATATAATATTATGTTTGAAGATAAAGTTGCGATGGCTAATCTAATTTATGATGATAAATCAAGACAAGCTATGCAAACTATTTTTCAAGAATATGTAAAAATTGCTGAGAAATATAGTTTGCCATTTATTGCAACAACTCCAACTCGCAGAGCTAATAAAGAACGTGTTTTCCAATCTAATTTAAGTGAAAAAATTATTGAAGATAATGTGCGTTTTTTACAAGAAATTAAGAAAAATACTAGCACTAATATGTTTGTTGGTGGTTTAATGGGATGTAAGGGAGATGCATATAAAGCAACAGAAATTTTATCTATGGAAGAGGCTCAGGAGTTTCATTCATGGCAAGCAACTTTATTTAAAAATTCAGGAGTGGATTTCTTATATGCTGGAATTATGCCTGCTTTATCTGAAGCAATAGGAATGGCGAAAGCTATGGAAAGTACAGGACTTCCATATATTATTAGCTTTATGATTAGGAATAATGGGAAGCTAATAGATGGAACCACTATTCATAATGCCATTTTAAATATAGATGAGGCAACAGTTTATAAACCAATTGGCTATATGACAAATTGTATTCATCCAGAAGTTTTAGAAAAGGCGTTGTCTGCTCCGTTCAATAAGACTAAATTGGTAAAAAGTCGTTTCTGTGGTATACAAGCAAACACTTCACCATTATCACCAGAAGAACTAGACAATTATAGTGATTTAAAATCATCTGATAGTGTCAGCCTTGCTGTTGAAATGATGAAGTTAGAGCAGTATTTTACACCTAAAATTTTTGGTGGCTGTTGTGGTACTGATAATACTCATATAGAAGAAATAGCTAAAAGAATAAAAAAATAAACCTGTTGGAATTCATATTAGGTACATAGATTAATAAATTATTGACAATATACAATGTTGGATATATTATAAGTTATATAAAATGTTGGATAGGAGGCGATTTATATTATTAAAGTATTGATTCTATATTATTTGAGTATTAAGCCAACACATGGCTATGAAATTCAAAAGTTTATACAAGTAAATAAAATGGATAGTTGGACTAAAATTCAATCTGGTTCTATATATTATGCGTTAAGTAAGCTTGAAAAAGAAGGGCTTATTATATTAGCTGAGGAGATAGGCAGCGGTACGAAAGCTCGCAAAATTTATTCTATTACAGAAAAAGGCAAAAAAGAATTGAAAGAATTAGTCAAACAAGAATTAAGCCATCATATAAATGAAATTGGTTCAGATAAGTTTATCATTTATCCATTGTTAAACACTCTTGATAAAAATAGTATATCTGATGAAATAATAGAACATATTGAAAAATTAAATAATCAGAAAATATATCTTGAAAAATGGCAAAAAGTTAAAGTTAATCAAAAAACTTTAGAAATAGAAAAAATTGCATTTCAAATGATGATTTCTAATCTTGAATATCAAATTAAGTGGCATAATGCTTTAATTGAGAATATAGATGATTGTGTTGAGGCAAGTAATGAAATAACTAATTTAATAGCAAAATTTGATTTTTCAAATGCAAAAGAGATAGAAGTTGATAGAGCAGAAAATATAGAAGATCTAAAATATGAAATATTAAATAATCCTGATACTGCCCCTGAGAAATTGGAGGAATTGATTAAGGCTTTAAGAAAATAATCATTTATCCTATCTTTGTAGATAGGATAAAAAAATAATACCTATATCCAATGTTGGATACAATGAAAGGGTTGATAAAATGAAAATTACTGTATTAATGGGAAGTCCACGAAAAAAAGATGGTTATAATGTATGTGAATTAATTAAGGAAATATTACAAAAGAAAAATGATATAAATTTTGAATATATATTTTTGAAGGATTATACGGTTGAAGATTGTAAAGGTTGTGATATGTGTTTTAAAAGAAGCGAAAAATTTTGTCCTTGCGAGGATGACTTAAACAAAATTAAAGAAAAATTATTAAATTCAGATGGTATTATTTTGGCAACACCAGTATATGCCTATCAAGTTCCAGCGCCATTAAAACGAGTATTTGATAGATTATCATATTTATTTCATCGACAAGAATTAGTAGGAAAACCTATATTAACAGTTGTAACAACAGGTGGTGGAGGGCATAATCAAGTGACTAAATATCTTAAAATGACTGTGTGTGGATGGGGTGGAAATTTGATTGGATCAATTAATATTATATCACCTATGTTTTTTGAAAACTTAAAGGAAGATTTAGAATGGGTATACGATAGGCGTTACTATAAAAAAAGTGTTGAAAAGATTGAAAGAGATGTGAAAAGTTATGTGGAAATTATAGAGAGTAATAATATACATAATCCAACTTTGTATGATATTTTTATGTTTAACTGTTTAAGGAGTAAAACATTTACGTCACAAGCAGATTATGATTTTTGGAAGAAAAGAGGGTGGTTGGATTCTTATTATTTCTATGATATACAGCTAAATTTCCTAAAAAAAGGATTTGGTTGCATTTTAAAAAATTTAATTAATTTAGCAGGTAGGAGATTGAAAAACAAATCAATTCGTTGAGTTTATTTGAAATAATTAGTATTATAATTATAGTCATAAATTGAACGGATAATGGAGTGATTTTATGAAAGTAGCAGTTTTATCTGATGTTCATGGTAATGGAGTAGCGTTACAATATACTATAAATGATTTGAAAAAATTAGGTGTTAAAAAGATTATTATTTTAGGAGACATAGTTATGAAAGGTCCTATGCCTTCTGAATCCATTGAATTATTAAAAGATAAGGAACTTGAAATTATAGCATGGATTAAAGGAAATACGGATTTATGGCTAGAAGAAATTACTGATGTTTGGATACCAAGAACAAGAAGAGAGAAAGATTTAAATTTGTATTATAAATATGCAAAGGCAAATTTAAAGGAAGAGCAAATGATATTTCTTAAAGAATTACCATTAGAAGCTTCTATTAATATAAATGGAATTAATCTACTTTGTGTTCATGGAACGCCTAAATCAATATCTGAAGCAATAGATAGTAGTGTTCCAGAAGAAGAAATTAGGCAGGCGATAGAAGGTGTGAAAGAACAAGTTATTTTGAGTGGACATTCACATACTTCTTTTATTGGTGAAGTTGAGGAAAGAAAGATATTTAATGTAGGAAGTGTAGGAAATTCTCTTGATGGCGATAATAGAATATCTTATGGAATTTTAGAATTTGATAAAAATAATGTTGATTTGATAAATAGAAGAATTAGCTATCCTGTAAATGAAATTATAAATATGGCAGTAGAAAATAGATTTCCATTACTTGAAGAATATAAAAAAATTATAATAAATGGTTCAAATTAACGAAGATAGTTAATAAAAAGGCCATAAAGAGTTAAATAAGTAAAACTAAAGGAACAAGTTGTGAATTAAGCTTGTTCCTTTTAATTTGCAGGAAATAAATATTATAAAAAATAGGCTTACTTATTTAGATAAAAACTACAAAAATGTGGTAAAATATTAAGTGTAAAAGAATAGTTGATATTGAATAAATTGGTTTCAAATCAGCATGTTTGCTATAAATTGTTATATTGTTAACTTTATTAATTCTTATATTTGAATATTGTAATAAATTTAAAAATATACAAATATTTAAATATATATAAACATATTTATTTAAGTAATGTCTTGAGGTGGACAACTATACAAAATATGTATTAGTTTACAAAAAGGAGCTGTTGAACTTGAATTATATAGCTTATTCTATTTTTAGTGCTGTGATAATAATAAACTTAATAATTTTTATATACAGAAAAAATAAGGTTGGAAATATTTTGACGAGTGTTGGGACCTCTAAAGGTTCATTTATATCTGGAATGATTTTTGGAATAGTATTTTTATTGCTAGATGGTTATTTTATATATCTGGAGAAATTCATTGATCATCAGCCAATAAGAATCGCAAATCATAGTCTGATGTTTATTGGAATAATAATGATAATTAATGCCATTACTTCGACAACTTTTATAGGAGAAAAAGGAGTATCATTTATGACAATACCTTTTTTTATATCGTTGAATAAAATATCTGGTTATAAAATTGAAGATAATAAATTTGTTTTAAATAGAGTAAATAAGGCTGATTATAGTATACCTATTAATATTTCTGATAGTAGTAAAATAACAAAAGTTATGAATGAACTTAAAAATAGAGGATATTAGGTAAAGTTTTTTAAGTTTGAAATTAGGAGGGGATAACTTGAAATCAAAACTATTATATTTTTTGTATGCATTTGTTTTTTAGTGCTAGGTATATTGAATTTAATTGATAAAAAATATGTATTTGGAAGTTTGTATATTATTTTTGCAAGTTCATATTTGTTTTCTTATATAGCTAAAAAACCGATTAAAATACAATTGTCTGAAAAAGAACTCAATGATTTAAATGTTGAGTTAAGAGAATTAATTTCAAAAGGTAATAAAATTGAAGCAATTAAAAAGTATAGAATTGCTACTGGAAATGGATTAGTAGAAGCCAAAGAATATATTGACAAATTAGAAGAATAATTATAAAAGGGCCATAAAAGTAAGTTGAATATCACACTTTCTTGGCTCTTCATTTATGTTGAGGTAAAAGAAAGTAGCTAGAAATAAAAAGAGGTGGAGTTATGAATGGAATTAAGGTGATATTTTTTGATATGGGAAATACACTGTTACATTTTCATCATTGTAAATCGGATGATGATAAGGATGAGCAAGGCTTAACATACCTAACTAAATATCTGAATAGGTTTAATAGTAATATTACAATTGATGAAGTAAAGAATGGCTTTTTCAAAAGGTGGATGCATGGTATAGAAGATAGAAGCAGAACATTTAAAGAGTATCCAATAGATGTGTTTTTAAATGGGTTCCTTGCTAAATATAATGTTGAGCTTAATTTAAATGAATTCATATAGATACTTAACTTTATGTTGTACAAGAAAATTGATCATAAGGATGTATAAAATCTTGTTTAGGATAGTGAGTGTTACTACTTCGGGAAATGAATTTAAATGAAAAGGCTGTTGAGCTTTATGATCCTCTTGGATTTAAAAGATCATATATATATTTGTATGGAGTAAAAAATATTTCAATAATGTTGAATGATATATTAGTAAATTATGTTATAATTTATTTATATTGGTAGAATAATGGATTAGTAGTATAAACAAAATTAGAAGGGGGCAATTGATATGAAATTAAAGTATTATGGAATAGGTATTGGATTAACAATTGCTATCACTTGTATTACTTTAACATTTATTAATTTAAATAATAGCAATAATAAAATTGAAAATAAGTTAGACGTAGTCACTACATCAGCAGAACAAACTTATTCTCAAGATAGTAAAGAAAACATTGCAAATGATAAGTCTCAACCATCAACAAAAAGCAATGATTCAACAGTTTTAGAACCAACAATTAAGAATGATTACTCAAAATCATTAGTACCATTACCTGTACCAGATAGTAGAAAGGAAATAGAAGCAAAAAATTTGCCTAAACCAAATCCAAATTCAAAGATAGTTGTAGAAGATTTGGGCTAAATAATGAACATATTATTGATAATGTAGGATTAAGACGTTGTTCTTAATTCTATTATTTTAAATTAAAATAATTAGGTTTACTAAATTGATTCGAGGTAAAGATGAAAGCTTTAGTTAGTGGTTTTTAAGGTGATGCTAATTAATTATAAGTAGAACATAGTTTTAAACTAGGAGGGTAAGCTTATGAAAAGAAGGAAAAAAGTTATTTTGCTATTTGTTATTATATTTATGATTACTGGATGTAGTATTAATAAGGACAAACCATCAAGTAGCAGCCTCAATGAAAAACAATTGACGGAAAAAGAGAAATTAGAAGATTTTGAATATATGTATACAATACTTAAGGAAAATTATCCTTTTTTTGAAGTAAGCAAAAGACAAAAAGGTGTAGATTGGTTATCAAAAAAGGATGATTATATTAGTAGAATAGAAGCAACACCTAATGATGAAAGTTTTTTTAATACCTTAAATGTAATATTATCAGATCTTAATAATGATCATGTAGCAATGGTAGATAAAGATTTTTATCTATTGCTTAAAAGAGATTATGAAAAGTATTCTGATAGTAAAGGAAGATGGGTAGAAGAAGTAAATAAACCAAAAACTATTGAACGGTATTCTTCTATGAAAGGAAAAGAAACTTCAAATATTCCATTAGGAAATTCAAATAATAATACTGTTAAAACAATGGATATAGAAAATGGAAAAGTTGCTTATGTATATATACACTCATTTTTTGATAAATATCTGGATGAGGATATGAAAATAATTAAGCCGTATTTTGAAAGTATTAAAAACCATAAGGCTCTTATAATTGATATACGAGGTAATACTGGAGGAACTGAAACTTTTTGGATAGATATGGTTCAAATGCTTATTAATAAACCAATGGAATATAAATTCTATATGGCATTCAGAGGTGGAAAATTTAGTGAGCCATTTCTTAAAGAAAAGTATTCGTTTGGTGATAAACTAACTAATCCTATTTATGATGGTCTTAAACCAATTGCAGATATTGATAAAGAAAATCTTAAAAATTTGCCTCCAGAATTGAAAAAAGATTTTAAATATTATTATGTATCCTCATATGAAATTGAACCATATGATTCCAAGGGATTTAACGGTAAAATCTATCTACTTATTGACCATAATGATTTTTCTGCAACAGATCAATTTGCTAATTTTTGCAAAAATACAGGCTTTGCTACATTAGTTGGAGAAAAAACAAGTGGAGATGGTATTGGTTACGAGCCAGAAATATGTTCGCTTCCAAATAGTGGATATCTTTTTAGGTTTTCAAATGATATGGGATTAACTTTGGATGGAAGTTGTGATTTTGAATATAAAACAGAACCAGATATAAATGTACCTGCGCAAAGGACTGACAATATTTCTGATGATCAGGCAATACAAACTGTATTAAAACTTGTAGGTTAATTTTGGAGATTTTTAATTGAATAGTAGAATACTTAGTGAAAAGGTCAATGAGTTAATAATTTATGAGGTGAAAATTATGTATTATAATAATAAATTTAAGATACTAAATATATCAATAGTAATAATAATTATTTTAATAGCAATATTTAGTATGCTAAACCATGAGTTAAAGTTAGGTATGCCAATTCTAATGATTTTATTAGGTTTACAACAATTGGTACTGGGAATTAATTCTTTAAAATTAAACAAGAAAAAGGATTATATTGTATCTATAGGAGCAAGCATATTTATTTTTGCATGTTCAATAATTTCAATTATACTTATAGTTTCGTAAAGGTAAATAAGATAGGCTGATTATAAAATTATGTTTAATAGTAAATTATTGAGGAGGATTTATATGAAAATTTATTATGTTGTAGGGTTAGCTGCATATGTAGCATCTTATATGATATTTTATTTTATATATACAAAATTGAACTTAGAAGAATTATTAATTGGTAGAACAAGCAGAAGAATTGCTTTATTTATGATTGCTATCATATTTGGTATTGTGGGTTATTCAATTACAGATAATTTAAATATTGCAAAAGAATATCAATTATTGGTTAATAGCTTATTTGTTGGTCCTTCATCAGCCCTTATTGTTTATGTATTGCCAGTTAAATCTAATTTGTAATCATTTCTTTTCATTATATTTTAACACTAAAACATAGAAGGAAATAATAAAAAGAGGAGATTCTTAAAGAATGAAAAAACAGCTTACAATTTTGATGTGTATTTTATTAATTATTTCGAACATAGTGTTTATTAGTACAACTGTATTTTATAAAACTAAAATGGATAACCAAGTTCTAAAGGTGTATTCTTTTGGTGGAGAAAATAATGATATTAAAATAACTAATGGAATTATCGTTATTTCAACAAATGAGCACATGGTTAGTGGTGGTGAAATATTATATACAGGCAGCAAGAATGATAAGATAAAAGCTTATTCGGAAAAAATCTATTTAAAAGAGCGAGAAAATAATGAGAAGATAGTTCTACATAATTCAGTGGAATCTCAAGGTGATATTAAAGGGACATCCTTTTCAGATGAGTTCTTATTGAATAAAGGTGTTGGAAGTATAAGTTCAGAGAAGCTTTTTAGTGAAGATGAAATAAATAATATCAAAGACAATATCTATTTTTCGCTTGATTATACAAAAGTTAATGGAGAAAAGGGGAATTATACAATTAAACTGAATTTGAATGAAATTAAATAAAGATTAATATAGAGAAACATTTGACATTGAGAATAAAAAAAGTGTGTTATATGTTAGAAGGGGATAAGTTAGTGGAGTACGTTAATATCAATAATAAAGAATATAAATTAGTTATAGGGAATGGGACTGATGATAAATATAGAAAGAATTTTAATACTTTAACTGAAAAGACCTTTGGCTTTAATTTTGAAAAATGGTACCAAGATGGATATTGGAAAAAGCAATATATACCTTATTCACTTATGGATGGAGATGATGTTGTTTCAAATGTTTCTGTTAATATAATGGATCTTGAGATTTTTGGTAAAATCAAACGGTATATTCAATTAGGAACTGTTATGACTGATGTGAATTATAGAAAGCAAGGACTTCTTAGAGCAATTATGGATAGAGTTATTCTAGATTGGAAGGACAAAGGCGATTTGCTTTATTTATTTGCTAATAATTCTGTACTTAATTTCTATCAAAGATTTGGTTTTTCTGAAGTTAAACAATATCAATGCACAAAATTAATAAGTAATAATGGTAAACTTGGAGTTGCACAAAAACTGAATATGTCAGATGAAGGTGATAGAACTTTGGTTTATAATAAAGCAAATATAATAACACCATTTTCTAAAATTTATATGTGTGGTAATGCAGAATTAATTATGTTTTATTGTACTATGTTTATGAGTAATAATATTTATTATATCAAAGATCATGATGCTGTTGTAATTGCAAACTTTGTTGAAGATACAATGGAAATATTAGATATTTTTTGTGAAAAAGAAGTATCTATAGATTTAGTGCTTGGATATTTTACAGATGAAAATATAAAAAAAGTAAAACTTTATTTTACGCCAAAAGATACAAGTTCTTATATAGAAATACCATTAGTAGGTGAAGATACTCTATTTGTTCTTGGAGAAGATAAAATGCTGCTTAAAAATAATCAATTTATGTTTCCAGAATTATCTCATACTTAATAGATGAAGAACTATCAAAATTAATAATTCAACTTATAAATGTAATATATATATTATTGAGAAATTATAATCGTAACACTAAACTAGAAATCATATACATTTTTCTGGAAGCAGGCATGTGAAATTGAGCTGATGATGGTTATTAGTGGAAGGTTGTCTCATTTTCTGCTTGTCATAAATTTACTTTAGGAACATGCAGAAATGGGTGCAACCTTCCACTTAGAACCTTCCAGCGAAAATTTCACTAGTCCTGTGGAAGATAAATGTATCTGATTTCGGTAACTGTTGCATAAGTATAGTTCTAGCGTTGGATATCTATAACATAGTTTAGTATATATTTTAAAGAAATGAGGGGTAACAGTGGATATTAGCAATGGTATTGAAGTTGTGTTTTTTGATTTATTCTTTACATTAATAACACCACGATATAATGAGTTTAGAAATGAAAATGATGTATTAGGAATAACAAAAGAAGAATGGGAAAAGTATGCAGAAGATGAAAGCTTATATTTAGAGAGAGCAACTGGAAAAGAAATGAATCCGCAAAAAATAATTGAGAGTATTGTTGGAAAAATTGGAATGAAGGTTAGTGAAAATCAAGTAAATGAAATTTTGGAGTTAAGAGAAAATAGATTTAAAAAAGCATTAATTGATATAGAGAGTAAAGTTCTAAATACTCTTTTAGAGATAAAGAAGATCGGGAAGAAGCTATGCTTAATTAGCAATGCAGATATAATTGATGTAATGTGTTGGAATGAATCGTCATTAAGTAATTTATTTGATGAGAGAATATTTTCATATGAAGTGGGATGTCTAAAGCCTCAAAGTGAAATATACGAAATTGCATTAAAGAAAATGAATACTACTCCGTATAAATGTATTTTTATTGGAGATGGTGGTTCTAATGAATTAGAAGGTGCAAAAAAGCTGGGTATGAAGACTATACTTACAGACTATTTATTAGAAAATGACAGAGAAGATTATAATTCAATAAGAAAATTTGCGGATTACTATATAAAAGATTTTAATGAGATTATTGATATAGTAAGGAATTTATCGAAGACGAAAAATAATTAATTTGGGGCTGGTAATATGAAATCAAAATTTATTATTTTAGATCCCCTTGAAAGTGATAAATTATAGTATTAATTGGTGAAAGTAGTCGAGGCTAATATGATGAAAAATATAATGAAAAGTGATATTATGGAATTAATAGTACTTTAGAGGGGTGAGGCTATGCCAAGATTATATGAAGATGTCTTAAAAAGATTAGATGTAATAGAAAGTATGTACGATGCTATTAGAATAGTTGAACCAGCAAATAAAGCAGTCGTATGTGTTAAAGGTCCTGAAATATCTAAGCTCGAGGGGAATTGCTATGATTATTTGAAGGGAGAGCGTTGCAATAATTGTATTTCGTATAGGGCATATAGTGAAGATGTTGTGGTTGCTAAAATAGAAAGTAATTGTAACAAACCAATTGCTGTACTTGCAATTCCTATTAAAATTAATGAGGACACTTATGTTGTTGAGATGTTAAAAAGCATTGGGAAAAAGGATAAAATATTTGAATGTAATAATGATAATATGACTGTTAAAGCCGAGTTGATAGAATTGTTTAATGTTTTTTATCAAGATGAGATAAAAAATATTAATATAGAAATAGAAGATGATTTTATTGAAATAAGTGATGATAAGTTATTACTTTTAGAAAACAAAATTGATGAATTGAGAGAGAATTTGAATCATTTATGTGGACTTGAAGACAAAATTGGAAGAGAAGATGAAATATTGATGGTGAGTCAGGATTTAGATGAACTCATTGTGGAATATATGAAGATAAAATGATATTTACAGAATATTGATAATTAAATAAAAATAAATTAAAATAAAAACTTGACAAAAGGTATTTTGCTGAAATATAATAAGTTCAATGAAGGCAATGGAGCATTTATTTATATAGGTGCTTTATTGTCTTTTTTTATTTATTATTGCTGATATATCAGTGGGATTTCAGTAAGGGGGAGATAATTCTGTGTCAAGCTGACCAATCATATGCTAAAGAAATATATAAGCAAATTAAATTAGACATTTTAAATTTAAAAATAAAAGATGGAGATTTTCTTACATTAGCTGAATTGGCTGAGAAATATAATGTGAGCAAGACACCAGTGAGGGACGCATTGGGTGCACTTGAAATTCAAGGGTATCTGAAGTCTTTACCAAGGAAGGGATATTTGGTAAAGCCAGTTACTAAAAAGAGTATGAGAGAATCTTTCCAAATGCGAGCTATTTTCGAAAAAGCAGCTGTGAGTTTAGCTATTAAGACAGCAAGTGATTCAGAACTTGAAGATATATTAGATTTGGCTATGAAATTTCCTGAAGCATCACAAAACAGCAAGGTTTCAGAATTCAATGAATTGAATAATATATTTCATATGTCCATTGTTCGTGCCGCTCATAATTCATTATTGATTGATATGTGTGAAGGTATTATGGAAAATCTATCTAGAATTCTTATGATTGATTGCAAACAATTGGAGTTTTTAGATGAAAAAAAAGAACATATAAAAATTGCACAAGCATTACTTGAAAGGGATATCAAAAAGTCAGAAGAATTGATAACTGAGCATATAGCACAATTTCAAGCAAGAGTTTATGCAAATGAAAGAGAAATGGTATAGCAATTAAAAGATTTAGGAAAACTTTTAGTACAGCTAGAAATCATAAAATTATTATTTAAGCTAACAATGTATATATAAATGAGTTATGTATATATGTTGTAATAAAGAATTGTTCAAAAATTAAAGATTTCAAAGGAAATCAACATTAATTGAACATTGATAATTGCAATATATATTTTATAAAAAATAAATATTATAATAACAAGGTCAAATTAGATTTTGTAATTTTAAATCATTTAAGGGGGAAATATAATGAATAAAAAATCTTTAGTAGGAATTTTACTAGCATCAGTAATGTCAATTGGTATAATGTCGGGCTGTGGGGCCGCAAAAAATGATACAGCTAAAAGTGATGATGCAAATAAGAAGTATGTAATTGCATGTGATTCAAAATATGCTCCGTTTTCTTTTGAAGAAAGTGGAAAATATAAAGGAATAGATGTTGAATTGTTAGCTGCAATTGCAAAAGAAGAAAAATTTGAATATGACTTAAAGCCAATGGATTTTGATGGAATAATTCCAGGTATTACAGCTGGTCAATTAGATGGAGCAATAGCTGGTATGAGTATAACTGATGAAAGAAAGAAAGTATTAGATTTTTCAGATGGATATTTTGTATCAGGATTATCATTGGTTGTTAACAAAGATGACACTGCAATCAAAGGTGCTAGTGATTTAAATGGAAAAAAGGCATCTATTAAAAAAGGAACAGCAGGAGCTAAATATGCTGAAGATAATGAAAAGAAAGCTGGAATAACATTAAATTATTTTGATGATTCTCCATCAATGTTCCAAGCTGTTGAAAACAAAAATTGTGATTTCTTATTAGAAGATTATCCAGTAATTGCATATAAAATTAAAGTTGATCCTAATTCAAAATTAAAAATCGCTGGAGATAAATTAACAAATGTTGATTATGGTTTTGCAGTTAAAAAAGGTGGAAATGCTGATTTATTAAAGAAATTTAATGAAGGTCTTAAGAAATTAAAAGAAAATGGGGAATATGATAAAATTGTTGGCCAATATATAGGAAAGTAGTCATTGTTGAGTTTGAAAAGTAATTTTATCAAATTCAGCTTTGAATAAAATTATTCATAAGGAGCTATAATTTTAGGAAAGCAAAATTTCTAATTTGTAGCTCCTTGCTGTTTAATAGTACTTTGATTGAATAAATAAGTATATTTTACTAGATTGCAAGAATTTGTGAAAATGAAGGAAAGAATGCAAGTTGATTCATAATTTAAAATCTAATTAATAAAATTAAAACATTTAATAAAACCATAATTAACAAGATAAATAAGTATATTGCAAGGCTTGAATGCATGATTGTTAAATAAAAATGGTAAAAGATAGAATGTGCTGTGTTGACAGTTTTTGAATTAAACTATATAATAAGTTTCAGATAAAGGCGAAAAAATTTGTTGTAGAGTTTTGTGACTAATATTGATAATTGAATATTTTAATTGGAACATATATATACAATAAATTTAAATTTTAGTTTAATTTAATAAATTGCAAAGGGGCAGTAAAAATGAATAAAAGAGCATTAGTAGGAATTTTATTAGCATCAGTTATGTCAATAGGAATATTTGCAGGTTGTGGTGCATCAAAAGGTGATACAAAAGCAGATGGAGGAAATAAAAAGTACATAATTGCATGTGATTCTAAGTTTGCGCCGTTTTCATTTGAAGAAAACGCTAAGTATAAAGGGATAGATGTAGAATTATTAGATGCAATTGCAAAAGAAGAAAAATTTGAGTATGATTTAAAACCAATGGATTTTGATGGAATAATTCCAGGTGTTACAGCTGGTCAAATAGATGGAGCTATAGCTGCAATGACTATAACAGATGATAGAAAGAAAGTATTAGATTTCTCAGATGGTTACTTCGTATCAGGATTATCAGTAGTTGTAAATAAAGATAACACTTCAATTAAATCAGCAGAGGATTTAAATGGGAAAAGTGCTTCAGTTAAGAAAGGTACTGCTGGAGCAAAGTATGCTGAAGAACACGAAAAAGCAAGTGGTTTAAAATTAAATTATTATGATGATTCTCCATCAATGTTCCAAGCTGTTGAAAATAAAAATTCTGATTTCTTATTAGAAGATTATCCAGTTATCGCATACAAAATTAAAGTTGACAGCAATGCCAAATTAAAAATTGTTGGAGACAAATTAGATACTGTTGATTATGGATTTGCAGTTAAAAAAGGTCAAAATGCAGATTTATTAAAGAAATTCAACGAAGGACTTAAGAAATTAAAAGAAAATGGAAAATATGACCAAATAGTTGGACAATATATAGGAAAATAGTAAGGAGAATGAAACATGAATATTTTTCAATTGTTTATAGATAGTTTACCAAGTTTGCTTAGTGGACTTTCAGTAACGATAGAACTTGCAGTAATTTCATTGATATTAGCAGTAATTTTAGGGATTATATTAGGAATATTCTCTATAAGTACTTCAAAGATATTAAAAGGAATAGCTACAATATATATATATGTAATACGTGGAACGCCACTTATGTTGCAAGCATTGTTCTTATACTTTGGTGTTGGACAAGCTCTTAACATTCAATTTGATCCAATCATTGCAGGTATAATAACACTTACAGCTAATGCATCAGCTTATATGGCTGAAATCTTCAGAGGTGGAATTCAAGCTGTAGATAAAGGTCAAATGGAAGCTGCAAGATGTCTTGGGCTTAGTTATTCAAAGGCTATGAGAAAAGTTATTTTACCACAAGCAATTAAAATTATGATTCCATCAATATTAAATCAATTTATTGTTACTTTGAAGGATACCTCAATCTTAACAGTAATAAGTGTAAGGGAACTTACTGAAAGCGGAAAAATTATAATTGCTAGAAACTATATGGCATTTGAAATGTATGCAATTTTAGCTTGTATGTACTTTGTAATAATTACAGCATTGTCTTTAATCTCAAATCATATAGAAAGGAGATCAAGCTATGGTAATAAGCGCTAAAAATATAAAGAAACGTTACGGACATAATGAAGTTCTTAAAGATATATCAGTGGATATAACAGAAGGAGAAGTTCTTTGCATAATAGGACCATCAGGTTCAGGAAAGAGTACTTTCCTAAGATGTTTAAATGCTTTAGAAGAAATTCAAGCTGGAAACATTACGATATTAGGACAAGAACTTGTTAATAATAAGAACATAAATAAATTAAGAGAAGAAATAGGAATGGTGTTTCAATCCTTTAATCTTTTCCCTCATTTAACTGTTCTTGAAAATATGTTACTTGCACCATTAGAATTGAAAAAGATGAACAAAGCAGAAGCTACTGAAAAAGCTCTTGGCTTATTAGATAAAGTTGGATTAAAAGATAAAAAGGATGTTTATCCAGATACATTATCAGGAGGACAAAAACAAAGAGTTGCTATTGCTAGAGCACTTACAATGAATCCTAAAATAATGCTATTTGATGAACCAACTTCAGCTTTGGATCCTGAAATGGTTGGTGAAGTTCTAAAGGTTATGAAGGACTTGGCTCAAGAAGGAATGACAATGGTAGTTGTAACTCATGAAATGAACTTTGCTAAAGAGGTATCTGATAGAGTAATCTTCATGGATCAAGGCTATATAATGGAAGAAGGAGATCCAGAAGAAATCTTTACAGCGCCAACAAGTGAAAGATGTAAAGAATTCTTAGATAAAGTAATTAATCAATAATTAAGGTTTATAAACAAAGCATTGTTTCAATTTCATAAATTGGGACAATGCTTTGTTTATATACGCGGTCAATTATTAATGATGAGTGTACAGTAATCAGTTGTCAGTGTTCAATAATCGATTGTGAATCAACATAGATTGAAGATTGATAATGACAATTATGCATATAAATATTATAAATCTTTTTAAATATGTTAATATATAAGATATATAGGTTAATTAATCGGGTACGCATTAATTTTAGAAATTCTGAAAAAATTGAATGCTTCAAAAGTGAGAATAAAACTTTCTCTTTGGAGTTTTATCATTAACTTACAATTGATAGTTGAGTTAATTGGATAATAAGTAATAAGTAAAAGTGAATAAGTTAGAGGGGGAAAATAAATTGTTAATTAATCAAAAAAATTCTGAACTTAAAAATATTGTAATCTTAGCCACAGGAGGAACAATTGCTGGTACTGGTGAAGAAGGAAAAACAACGAATTATCAGGCTGGTAATTTAGATATACAAACTTTGATCAGCAGTGTTTCAAATCTTGATAAAATTGCAAACATATATGGTGAGCAAATTGCCAACGTTGATAGTAATGATATAACTGTGAATCATTGGTTAACGCTAGCAAATAAAATAAATGAACTTTCAAAACAAGAAGATATAGATGGGTTTGTAATAACCCATGGAACAGATACCTTAGAAGAAACAGCATATTTTTTAGATTTGACAGTTAAAACAAGTAAGCCAGTAGTTCTGACTGGGGCTATGAGACCTTCAACTGCCACAAGCGCTGATGGGCCTTTAAATTTATATCAATCAGTTGCTTTAGCAGCAAGTGATTTATCTGTAGAGCAAGGCTGCATGGTTGTTTTTTCAGATGGAATTTATAGTGGGCGAAATGTACAAAAGGTAAATACCTTTAAAACAAATGCTTTTAGCTCAATAGAATTTGGATGTCTTGGTTATATGAGAGATAATATCCCTTATTTTTTTAATAAGTCTATTAAACCACATACAATTGATTCGCAATTTGATATTTCAAAATTAAATCAATTACCTAAAGTGTCTATAGCATATTTCAATATAGATGCTGATCCTTCAATTCTAAAGTATTTTTCGCAAAGTTCAGAAGGTATTGTAATTGCTGGTGCAGGAAGTGGAACTTTTAGCACTAAATGGCTTCAAGCTATAGAAAGCCTTGAATTAAAAGGTATTCCAGTTGTAAGATCTTCGAGAATAGGCAGTGGAATAATATTAGAAGATGATGCTATGGATAAATATAATAATTGTATACCTAGCTATACCTTATCTCCTCCAAAGGCAAGAATCTTACTTTCTTTAGCTTTAACTAAAACTAAGGACTATGGAGAAATAAAGAAGATATTTGCAGAATATTAATAATGAAGCATTCATAATTTATTTACAAAAACCCATATAACAATCCAAAGAGCCACTTCATATAATAAATGAAGTAATATGGAGAGGAGTGTGCTATATGGGTGAAAGTTGTTCTAAGAGTAAAAGTTTTATTAGCAGGCTTTTAAAAAATGAACCTATGATTGAATTTGATGATTCTTCTAAAATTATAATAATAAGTGATGTTCATAGAGGTGATGGCAGTTATGCTGATTCGCTAAGACAAAATAGAAATATTTATAAAGCAGCCCTTGGATTTTATTATGAAAATGGTTATACTCTAATTGAATTAGGTGATGGCGATGAGTTATGGAAAAATAAAGACTGTTTAGATATTGCTTATACTTATAAGGATATCTTTGCTATTTTAAATAAATTTCATTATAAAGAAAGATTATATTTAGTTTTTGGTAATCATGATATAATTAAGTCAAATCCAGAGTTTATAAAAAAGCAGCAAAAGCTTTTTGAAGAAGTGGGAGTAGAATTTGGACGTGAACTGGTTTATCTCTATAGCAATATACAATTTAATGAAGGAATAATTCTTAAATATATGCCTTCAAATAGTTATATGGTCGCTTTTCACGGGCATCAAGTTGATATGGTAAATTGTGAACTATGGAAGTGGAGTAGATTTTTAGTCAGATATGTTTGGAGATTCTTAGAAGGGGTTGCTGGTTTTAAAGCACCTACTAGCCCTGCTAATAATTATGATAAAGGGACTAAGATAGATGAGTCACTTGAGACTTTAGCTAAAAAAGAAAAAAAGGTTCTTGTTTGTGGACATACTCATAATGATATATTTCCAGAACCTGATCAAGGCTTATACTTTAATGATGGATGTTGTGTCTTTCCATCGGCAATAACCTGCATTGAAATTACTAATGGTGAGATATCCTTGGTTAAATGGCAGATAGAAGTAGGGAAGAAAGATACATTATATATTAGTAAAAGCATAACTGGTGGTCCAGAGAAATTGCAAAAATATTTTGATTATGCTAAACAATTATAAAAGGTGGTGAAGTTTAGTAGAGAATTAGATAATAATTATCTCTTACTAAATAAAAATATGAATAAATTAAGTAATAAAGTTGCTCTTATTACAGGAGCATCAAGAGGTATAGGAAGAGCTATAGCCATAGAATTTGCAAAAGCAGGAGCAAGTGTTTTAATTAATTATTCTTCTGATAATAAAGGCGCCGAGGAGACTTTAGAAGAAATAAAGAAACTAAATGGATATGGTGCAATAATTAAAGGTGATATAGCTAAGTACGATGCTTGCCAGAAAATCGTTGAAGAAGCTTTGAGGTCTATGGGTAAGTTAGACATTCTAGTAAACAATGCAGGAATAAGTAAGATTGGACTATTTATGGATGCAACAGAAGAAGAAATTAATAATGTAATAAATACTAATCTTTTAGGCGCAATGTATTTAACTAAACATGTAGTAAGTCATATGGTTTCAAGAAAATGTGGAAATGTAATAAACATTTCTTCAATGTGGGGAGAGGTTGGAGCATCCTGTGAAGTCTTATATTCAAGTTCAAAAGGCGGGTTGAATTTGTTTACTAAAGCTCTTGCAAAGGAAATTGCACCTTCCAATATAAGAGTAAATTGTATTGCACCAGGTGTTATAAATACTAAAATGAATTCCTTTTTAGGGGAGGAAGAAAAAAAATCCCTAGAAGAAGAAATTCCTCTAGGAAGATTTGGTGATTCTAGTGAAATAGGAAAGCTTGCAGTATTTTTAGCTAGTGAGGATTCCTCTTATATAACAGGTCAAGTAATACGGGCAGATGGTGGATTTATCTAATTTATTCCTCCTCTTCAGAGGAAACTATCTTTTCAAGATAGAAGTAGAATTCTACTCCACCATTTATATTTTGAAAATTAAATTCGCTGTTATGAAGGTGTAAAATATTTTTTACAATTGATAACCCTATACCAGTACTATTTTTTTGAGTTCTTTCTCGAGATTTATCCAAACGATAGAATTTATCAAAAAGTCTTCCTATTTCTTCTTGAGGAATAGATACTCCCATATTTTGAACTGATATTTTAAATTTATCTAAGCCTTCCTCAATACTTACATTAATATCATTTTTAGGAGGTGTATATTTAATTGCGTTGGTTATTAAATTGGTTAATACTTGTTCCATTTGAAATGGGTCAGCATAGACATAACTATATGGAGTTGTAGAATTAAAATTAACGTTAAATTTATTTTCTTCAAAGTCAGGTTTATGCTTTTTTAATATCTTGTTTATTAATCGATTTATATTAAATGCTTCAAAATTTGGTTTAATAGTTCCTGATTCTAACTTTGATAATTCTAGCATATTAGTAACTAATACACTCATTTTTTTAGATTCATCAATTATAGTTTCTAAATACATGGTAGCATCCTCGCCGGAAGCAATTCCATCCTTTAGCCCTTCAGCATATCCTTCAATTATTCCAATTGGAGTTTTGAGTTCATGACTAACATTAGAAATAAAATCTTTTCTCATATCTTCCAATTGTCTTTCTTTTTCAATATCATCTTCTAGTTTCCTATTTTTTTGCTGTAAATCCAGTAAGGCTGCTTGAAGATTTTTAGATAAAAAGTTTAAAGATTTAGCAAGGCTTCCGATTTCATCTTCTCTATCAGTTTCACAAACAGGAGAAAAATCCATATTAGATATCTTATTTGCAACACGAGTTAAATTAACTAATGGTTTAGATATTAAGTTTGAGTAAATTAAAGCTAATATTATTGAAATAGTAATTAAGCCTAAAAATAAATAAATCAAAAATTCTCTAGCAACATCAGAAGCTTCTTTTATTGGCTGTATTGATGAAATACAAAAGAAGATAGAGTCATTTTTACTATTTAAGGATATTGGACTAACTATTCCGATCTTTTTCGTACCACTGCTTTGATTTTCAAAAATTTTATATCTTGTTTGTGAATAAGTTACAACTTGATTAACTAACTCTTCATCATTGATTAATTCAGCACCAAATGCAGTTAATGTATCATAACTTTCTTTATCACTAGCAATATTATTTGAAATATATCTATATTTTCCATCAAGAGAACGAATTATTATTTTTGCATTATTATCACTTTCGAACTTTTGAAGTGCATTAATTAAATCCTTATCAGTTTCAATGTGAAGAGAATATAAATCATTAAATTTATTTACTTCTAGGGCTAATGAGTTTGTCTTCTTATATAAATAAAAGCTTTCAAAAAGAAGAGTTTGTGCAAAAAAAGCAATAACAGCTAAAGCAATAACCAGAGATAATGTTATACCAAATAATCTTCTCGATAAACTATGCTTCATTATCTTGCCTCAAATTTATATCCGCTTCCACGAACAGTTATAATATAGCTAGCTTTTTCGCCAAGTTTTTCACGAAGTCTTTTTACATTAGTATCAACGGTACGAATATCTCCATAATAATCTATTCCCCATACATTATCTAAAATATTATCTCTGCTTAAGGCAATTCCGTCATTAGTAATTAAATAGACTAAAAGTTCATATTCTTTTGGGGATAAGATTATTTCAATGCCATCAATTTTTACCTCATGAGAAAGCTTATTTATGGTGAGACCATTGAAATCTTGAAAGCTAGAATCTAAATCATCTCTGGTTCTTTTTAACAAAGCTTTTACTTTAGCTATTAAAACTTTAGGGCTAAAGGGTTTAGTGATATAATCATCAGCTCCTACGTCATAACCTTGAAGTTTATCTTCTTCTTCACCTTTTGCGGTTAAAAGAATTACAGGAACTGTTGAAACATCTCTTAACTTTTCAAGCATAGTTAATCCATCCATAATTGGCATCATTATATCTAAAAGCACTAAATCAATTTTTTGAGTGCTAAATATATATAAACCTTCTTCACCATTTGAAGCTTCTAAGACATTATAATCTTCTTTAATTAAATAATCTCTAAGTAAAAATCGAATTCTTAATTCATCTTCTACAATTAAAATAGATTTTTTCATAATTATTTCCTCCTCTATATAAAAAGAATATCTGATTTCTTGTATGTATAGTCCAATTAGCAATGTTCAATTGTATGTTAATGGCTAAACCAATTCTAGATTTCTTGAATTGAGATGTTTAATCTTAATTGGAACTTATATATTTTTTATAATTTTAGAATGTATATTACATAGTATATAGCATAAATATTAACATATATAATCTTAATTAAATATTACTACAAAAATGCGTCAATTGTGTTACAATATTGTACAATATTATTAAGTAATTGGGCAATAAAAAATATTAGCAGGGAAAGTAAAAATTAAAGAAAATATAGAAATATATTTAAATTTTATGTTATTATTATGTGTGCTATATTTTTTTGAATTTAGTAATTTATGATTGGAAAAATATTATGATTATTAGAAATGCCTGAAATGTGATGACAGTCATAGAAAAAAATGAAGGGGGAAGCTACAATTAAAGTATGTGAAATTAAACAGTAATTTAAGCTGTGATTTACAATGTTTTGTAGCGAAATAATTAATGATTAAATTAAATTTTGATGTAAAGAGACACATTTTAAATAATGGTTTAGAAGTAATTACAATAAATAAAGATTCTCAAATTGCGGCTATAAATCTTGGCGTTAAAGTTGGTGCATTATATGAAAACATGGCTGAAAAAGGAATAAGCCATTTTATTGAACATACTGTATTTAAAGGGACGGAAACAAGAAATGATGAGCAACTTAATGAAGAATTAGAAGCTTTGGGTGGAGAATATAATGCTTATACAGATTATGATGTGACGGTGTATACAATCAGCTGTTTGATGGAAGAGTTTGAAAATGCTGTAGAACTTTTAGGAGACATGATAATTAATCCTAAATTTGAAGCAGAAGAAATAGAAAAAGAAAGAGGGGTAATTCTTTCAGAAATTAAAACGAGTAAAGATGATATTGAGGATTTTAGTTTTAAAAATGTAAATAAAATAGCTTTTAACGAAAGTCCACTTAAATATGAAGTGATTGGACTTGAGGAAAATGTATCTAGGTTTACAAGAGATGAAATAAAGTCTTACTACGATAAATATTATACTCCTAAAAATTCAGTTATAAGCATAGTTTCAGCATTAAGTCATGAAGATGCAATAAGATTAGTAGAAGAAAAATTTAAGGAATGGAATGGGGAAAAACCAAAACCATTAAAAATGATTAAAGAAAGCAATAAGGAAATAATTAAGGTTAGCTACAAAAAGGATATTGAGCAAAGTACCATGGTGTATTTATATACATTTAATGAGCTTGGAAAGGGAGAAGAGCTCCCTCTTAGAATATTGAATCACAGATTAGGTGAAAGTTCAAATTCACTTCTTTTTAGAGAAATTAGGGAAAAAAGAGGTCTTGCGTATGATATCTATACTCATCTAGAAATAACAAAAAATATAAAGACTTTATATATTTATACAGCTGTAAGTGAAGAAAATATTGATGAGACAAAGGAAGCTATTGATAAAACCTTAAAAGATATTGTAGATGGAAAGATTGAAATTGGGGATAAGGATCTACAGATAATGAAAAAAGTTCACAAAACTGCTGTAATATCAACGCTAGAGGATTCGGCAGAATTATGTAATTATATGTTGCATCAAGCACTTGAAGATGAGGATATATTTGAATTTGTTAAGGATATGGATAGACTAAATAATTTGGATACAGCTAAGATTAGTGAAGTGAGTAAAATAGTATTAAAGAATCCAACAATTCACATATTAAAGTCAAATTAAAGTAAAGGTGAAAAAGAAAAATGGCTATAATAACAAAAATAGAAGTTCAAAAGAGAAATAAAGAAAGAGTAAATTTATTTTTGGATGGTGAATATGCACTATCTATTTCAGCTGAGTTAGTATATAAAGAACATCTTAAGGCGAAGGATAATATAGATTATGATAAACTTAAACTTTTGGCTGAAAAAGAAGGTTTTGCAAAATGCAAAGAATCAGCGTTACGGATTGTGGAAAGAAATTATAAAACTGAAAAGCAAGTGAGAGAAAAATTAAAGCTTAGAGGTTATGAAGAAAATGCTATAGATTATAGCATTGAATTTCTCAAAGAATATAATTTTATTAATGATAATTATTATGCAAGTGCATTTATAAATGATAAGTCAAACTCTATGGGCAGTCAAAAAATTAAATATAATTTAATTCAAAAGGGTGTATCAAAAGAAATAATAGAAGAAGCATTAGCCAATGTAAATAAGGAAAATGAAAGAGATATAGCACTTGAGATAGCAAAGAAAAAATTAGTAGTTATAAAAAAGAAAGAAAATGATAATTATAAAATTTCAGGTAAATTATATAGATATTTAATTTCTAAGGGCTATGAAATGGACATTGTAAGCGATGTTGTAAAAGAAGTAATAAGGTTAGAAGAATAAAAGAAAATGGTTATAATTTAATATTCTACATTTTTAGTATAGATTTTTATATGAATAATTTTTTGATTTTTGGTATAATGGGATTGTAAAATAAATTAGGAAGAATAATTGGGGGGAGAGTGTGAAAGATAATAGATTTATTGTAGTTATTTCAGGAATTATTTTAGGATGTGTTCAAGCAAGTATAATTATTGCGATGCTGGTTATTCCTAATTTATCATTTAATTCTTCAGCGATTAATTCCTTTTTCAATAATAAATTAATATCTAATGAGCATAAAGGGAATTTTGTAAGTACATTTTTCAAAAATAATCAGATAAATAAAAATGGGGAACTAAAGCAAATAACTGTTTATAATGGAGTTACTGTAGATGAAGGCGTAAAGTCTAATAAAGAGATTAATAAAAAAGCAGTTGAATTGACTCAAAAGGCAAAAAGTGACAGGGAAAAAGCTAAAATTTTATATACTTGGGTTGCTAATAATGTTATGTATGATAATCAAAAGGCAAAAGAAGTATTGGAAATTAAAGATATAGATAAAATGCCTAAGAGCGGTGCTATTCCTGCATTCAAAAGTAGAACAGGAATTTGTTTTGATAAAGCATGTCTTTATGTAGCAATGTGTAGGGCTACAAATCTTAAAGTGAGATTAATTGGTGGCCAAGCATTTGATGGACAGAATTATGTAGGGCATGCGTGGAACCAGGTTTATTTACCAAATGAAGAGAAATGGATAAATGTTGATACAACTTTTGGTCAAGAAGGAGACTATTTTGATTCAAATTTATTTGATAAACATAAACAAGAAGAACTTGCAGGCGAATGGTAAAAAACGCCTATGTAGCCTTTTTATGAAATTTTGATATAATAAGGTCAATGGCTTTTTCACAATCCTTATCATTTGGGTCCATTGACCAAGCTAAATTAAAGTGGCGTAATGCAGAATCAAGGCATTCTTTCATTACATAACAATAACCTAAATTGAAGTAATATTTACTTTCACGTTTAATGGAAATTGCTTTATTCAACATTGTTATAGCAGCATTATAATTTTTTAATTTTATGAAACAAACACCGCAATTGTAGTAAGAACATGCTTCGTTTAATTTTTGTGAAGCAGATTTTTTATAACAGTTTATTGCTCTTTCATAATCTTGAATATTGTAAAGTTTATTTCCTTCATTAAAATAATTCATTTTAAACCTCCATGAAGCATAAATATTGCCTTAAAATACCTTTTAAGTATTGACGTGCTTTTAAGTATTTATACATATGGAATTATTTATTATTTTTTAAAATTAAAACATATAAGTTTTCTAATTAAATTAAAATAGCGATTGATAAATCTTAATTGTTAATACAAATATATTGAAAAATAGAGTAGGTGAGCAGAAAAATATGACAAATTATAAAATTGGTTTAGATATAGGATCAACAACAGTAAAATTAGTAGTTCTTAATAATGATGAGAAAAAATTAGCATATAGTAAATATAAAAGACACTTTTCAGATATAAGAAGTACTATTATTGATTTAGTTAAGGAATGCTTTGATGAATTAGGGGATATTAATTGTAAAATTAATATAACTGGTTCAGGGGGATTGTCTGTATCTAAATGGCTTAATCTTGGTTTTGTGCAAGAAGTAATTGCATGTTCAAAAACAGTAGAAACATTTATTCCACAAACCGATGTTGTAATAGAACTTGGTGGAGAAGATGCTAAAATAACATATTTTAAAGGTGGAATAGAGCAAAGAATGAATGGAAGCTGTGCAGGGGGAACTGGAGCTTTCATAGATCAAATGGCAGTATTATTAAATACTGATGCCATGGGCTTAAATGACTATGCCAAGGAATATACTGTTTTGTATCCAATAGCTTCAAGATGTGGTGTTTTTGCTAAAACTGATGTTCAGCCTTTGATAAATGAAGGTGCAAAGAAGAGTGATATCGCAGCATCTATATTCCAAGCAGTAGTAAATCAAACAATTAGTGGACTTGCTTGTGGGAAACCTATCAAAGGAAATGTTGCATTTCTAGGAGGACCATTATTTTTCTTATCAGAACTTAGAAATAGATTTATTGAAACTTTAAATTTGGAAGGAGATCAAATAATTGCTCCAGAAAATTCTCAATTATTTGTTGCTATGGGAGCAGCACTTTTAGCTGAAAAGGAAAAAGCTACAACTTTAAAGAGAATAGTTGAGAGAATATCAGATATTTCTAATATAAAAGATGATACTGAACAAAGACTTGATCCTTTATTTAAAAATGAAGAAGAATATAATGAGTTCAAAAATAGACATAGTAAAGATGTTGTAAAAAGAGCAGAACTTAGTCAGTATAAAGGAAAAGCATTTTTGGGAATAGATGCTGGGTCAACAACTACTAAAGTTGCACTTGTCAGTGAAAATTCAGAACTTTTATATTCTTATTACGGAAGTAATGAGGGAAACCCATTAGCTAAAGTAGTTCAAATTATGAAGGATTTGTATGAAAAGCTTCCAGAAACAGTTGAAATAGTTAAATCTACTGTTACAGGTTATGGAGAGGCCTTAATTAAGGCTGCACTTCATATAGATATTGGGGAAATTGAAACTATTGCCCATTATAAAGCTGCTGATTACTTTTTGCCAGGGGTTGATTTCATTTTGGATATTGGTGGACAAGATATGAAGTGCATCAAAATTAAAAATGGAGCAATTGATAGTATATTATTAAATGAGGCTTGTTCATCAGGTTGTGGATCTTTTATTGAAAGTTTTGCTAAATCATTAGATATGAAGATTGCAGATTTTGCCAATGAAGCTTTAAGCTCAAAAGCGCCTGTAGATCTTGGATCTAGATGCACAGTTTTCATGAATTCAAGAGTTAAGCAATCTCAAAAGGAAGGCGCAGAAATTTCAGATATTTCAGCTGGTCTTTCATACTCAGTTATAAAAAATGCTTTATTTAAAGTTATAAAATTAAGGGATGAAAAAGATATAGGTGAAAAGGTAATTGTACAAGGTGGTACCTTCTACAATGAAGCAGTACTTAGAAGCTTTGAACTTATTTCTGGAAGAGAAGTAGTAAGACCAGATATTTCAGGTCTAATGGGTGCCTTTGGATGTGCAATTATTTCTAGAGAAAGATATATTGAAGGAGAAAAATCAACTTTATTACCTAGAGACAGAATTGATCAATTTAAAATGGAAACATCTTTCGATAGATGTGGAAAATGCGGAAATAATTGTTTACTTACAATAAATAAGTTTTCAACTCAAGAAAAATATATTTCAGGTAATAGATGTGAAAAAGGTCTTGGAATAGATAAACCTAAAGAAAATAAATTACCAAATTTATTTGAATATAAATATAAGAGAACCTTTAATTATAAGCCTCTTAAAGAAGAAGAAGCAAAACGTGGGGTAATTGGTATTCCAAGAGTACTTAATATGTATGAAAATTATCCATTTTGGTTTACTTTGCTTACTAATTTAGGTTTTAGTGTCAAGTTATCGGCACATTCAAGTAAAAAAATATATGAACTTGGAATTGAAACAATTCCATCAGAATCAGCATGTTATCCAGCAAAGTTAGCCCATGGACATATTATGAATTTAATTAATAGAGGAATAAAGAATATATTCTATCCTTGTATATCCTATGAGAAGAAAGAATTTAAGGATGCTCAAAATCATTATAACTGTCCTATGGTAACATCGTATCCGGAAGCTATTAAAAATAATATGGATGAACTAAAAAATAATGATATCAATTTTATGGAGCCATTTTTATCTTTAGATGATGATAAGGAGCTTGCAAAGAGAATTGTGCAAGAATTTAAGATGTTTGATGTTTCATTAAGTGAAGCAAAAGCAGCTGTAAAAGCAGCAAGTTTAGAAAGAGAAGCATTTAAGAAAGATATACAAAATAAAGGTGAAGAAGTTATTGATTATTTAAGAAAGAATAAGAAAAAAGGAATAGTCTTAAGCGGAAGACCATACCATATTGATCCAGAAATAAATCATGGTATTCCTGATATAATAAGTTCTTTTGATATGGCAGTATTAACTGAAGACAGTGTATCACACTTAGGAGTTTTAAAAGATAAACTAAGAGTAGTCGACCAATGGATGTATCATTCAAGATTATATAGAGCAGCAGCTTTTGTAGCAGATGAGCCTTGCGTTGATATAATTCAATTAAATTCCTTTGGATGTGGATTAGATGCAGTTACAACAGATCAAGTATCAGAGATTATTTCATCAAAAGGTAAGTTATATACTGTACTTAAAATAGATGAAGGAAATAATCTTGGTGCTGCAAAAATAAGAATCAGGTCCTTAAAAGCAGCCATGGACGAAAGAGAAAGAAAGAATTATAAGCCAATAGAAGAACAAATAGTTTACAAAAATCCAGTATTTACGCCAGAAATGAGAAAAAAACATACAATCTTATGTCCTCAAATGTCTCCAATACATTTTGATTTAATAGAAACAGCTGTTAGAGAGGCAGGATATAATGTTGAGGTATTACCTTCAATGGATATGAAGGCTGTAGATGAAGGCTTAAAATATGTTAATAACGATGCTTGTTATCCTTCAATAATTGTAATTGGACAAATGATTGAAGCTCTTAAGTCAGGAAAATATGATGTGAATAATACTTCAGTTATAATTTCTCAAACTGGAGGAGGCTGCAGAGCTACTAACTATATTGGATTTTTAAAGATGGCTTTAAAACATGCAGGTTTTGAACAAGTTCCAGTAATATCTTTGAATGCAGTAGGACTTGAACAGCAACCAGGCTTTAAGATAACCTTGAAGTTAATTCATAGGGCAATCATGGCATTAGTTTATGGGGATTTATTTATGCGTGTTGTGTATAGGACAAGACCTTATGAAAAAGTTAAAGGTTCTGCAGATGAACTTCATAGAAAATGGAATGAAAAAGCTAAATTGAATTTAATAAATGGAAGTAAAAGAGAATTTAATAGAAATATTAAAGAAATTATTAATGATTTTGATAAGCTTCCATTACTAAATATTAAAAAACCTAGAGTTGGAGTTGTGGGCGAAATATTAGTTAAGTTCCATCCAACCGCTAATAATGATATTGTTGGAATTTTAGAAAATGAAGGAGCAGAAGCTGTTGTTCCAGATTTATTGGATTTCTTCTTCTATTCAGCTTTTGATGCTGACTTTAAAGCAAAATATCTTGCTGGAAGTAAGTTGTCGCAAAAATTATGTAATGCTGCAATATCGTATATGGAAACATACAGAAATACTATGAAGAAATGTTTAGAAAGTAGTAATAGATTTTCTAAACCAAAGCATATAAAAGAACTAGCTCAAATGGCTTCTCCTATATTATCTCTTGGAAACCAAACAGGGGAAGGATGGTTCTTAACAGCTGAAATGATAGAACTTATTGAAAGTGGAGCTTCCAACATAGCTTGTCTTCAACCTTTTGCATGTTTACCAAACCATGTAACAGGAAAAGGTATGATTAAGGTGCTAAAGGAAAGATATCCTGAATCAAATATTGTAGCAATAGATTATGATCCAGGTGCTTCAAATGTTAATCAATTAAATAGAATAAAGCTTATGTTGTCAGTAGCTTTTAAAAATTTAGAAGATAGAATTGATAAAAATCATAAAGTGCAAAAAGAAACTGTAGATGAAGAACTATTTCATAATGAAGTAAGCTTAACATTAGAGGAAAATATCTAATAGACAAAAAAATAAATATCTTTGATTTTTTGATAGATAGTGAATTTTAATGCAAACAAGGCCAGCTGTACAGATGTTAAAAGTATCTTTTGTATAGCTGGCTTTGTTTCTTATGAAAAAATATTTATTGCCCAGCAAATATGTTTCAAAATATATGGAAAACTATAATTATGAATTATTAAGAGAATTTTTTGAAAATTTATGTTATATTAAAATTAAGCAATATATTTAAAAGTTAAGTTGTAAAAGTTATACATGTATAGTAGAATATATATTGTTTGAAATTATAAAATATACTATATTTGTATAAAAAGAATAACATTTAACTGGACATAAATTATAATATGGAGGTTATGAATGGCCACAGAAAGTGTTAAATCAACAAAAGATGTGAAGAAAAATAAAATGTTTAAGCCTTTAGTAGTTTTTGTAGGAATATTATATATAGCTGTCTTTTTAGCTATAACTACTCCTCTATTATTACTATATGGACCATATGATAATACGAGAAAGGTATTTATATCAACTTTACTAGGTACAAGACATGCATATTTAGTAAATGATTTTATGTCTCAAGAAGAAATAAATAAAATTCTAGGTGTAAATAATCAAAAAGCAGAAGAACCTAAAGATGATACAACTAGTAATTCAGTTACTGATTTAGATAAAATAAAAGTTAAATATACTAGTGGAAATGAAATAACTAGATATGACATTCATACAGATAGATATAATGGATATGTATTAGAAATTAAAAATCCATTAGGTGTAAAAGTAGCGATGACAAAATATTTAGGGAAAATTGGACAAAAGACAAGTGAAATGGCAGAAGATCATAATGCTATAGCAGCTATAAATGGAGGAGCCTTTGTGGATGAGTCTTCAGATGGTACTCTTTATGCTGGAACTGGAGCTGAACCAGGCGGTTTTGTAATTTCAGGTGGAAATTTAATATATCCAAAGACTAATGTAAAGAGAAATAATGTTGAAAATGTTATAGCTTTTACAAAAGGCGGTCAGCTTATTGTTGGAGACCATACCCTTGCAGAATTACAAAAATTAAATGTACAAGAGGCAATGTGCTTTAGAAGACCTAACATAATAATTAATGGAAAGCCGCAAGTTAAGGATAAAATAGCAGATGGGTTAAATCCAAGAACAGCAGTTGGTCAAAAAGAAGATGGTACTGTAATATTTTTAGTTATAGATGGGAGAAAAATTACAGCGCCTGGGGCAAGTTTATATGATGTTCAACAAATAATGTTAGAGAGAGGCGCTATAAACGCAGGTGCTCTAGATGGTGGATATTCATCGACAATGTATTATAAAGGAGATGTAATTAACTCTCCAAATGCATGGGATGGTGAAAGAACTGTTGCTACAGCTTTTTATGTGGATTAGATAAAACTTTCAAAAATAACTAAATAAATTTATCCTATTTTAAGATATGTACTTTATAGGTTAAAATTTCAGAAGCACTTAGGAAAGAGGTAAGGAATGAAAAATCTCGTAAGGATATTAGCATGGACGCTTATAGCTTTAGTAATTCAACATAGTATTTTTTTATACATAGAAAATTTTTATTTGGATTCAGATGTAAAAATACAAGCTGAAAAAGTTGAAGAGAAAGAACCACCTAAAAAAGCAAATCCAAATGAAATAAATATAAAAGATGGAATAGATCAAATTTCAGTTTCTTCAGATGGTAGATTTGTAGCTTATTATGAGAACAATAAGCTTAAAGTCTTTGATAGTATTGATAATAGTGAAAAAGAATTTCAAAGTGAAGAAAACGGAGAAGTGGCGTTTTATAAATGGTTAACAAATGAAAATAGCATAATTGTGATACAAAAAGTTCAAACAAATAATGGAGCATATTATGAACCGGTATCCTTTAATGCTAAAAAAGGTGAAACAAGAGAACTAGCTGATTTTAATTTAAATGAATTGAAAATAAACATTACAAATAAGAATGACAAGGTTGATGATGTAGTGTTTTCGACAGCAACCCATACTCTTTATATTAAAATAAAAAAGGGAAATGGAAAAAGTGATTTGTATTATGCAAACATAATGAATCAATTAGAAAAAGTCAGAGCCAATAAGGATATTGGCGACATAGTGGTTCCAACAACTAGCACAAATGCAGTCATGGAAATGGGGAATGGAGTAACAATTTTAAACAGTGCTGATAATATTGAAATACCTAAAGTTCAAACAATAAGAATATTGGGTAGCGATATAAATGATAATGTTTATTTTGGTGAAGAAGTAAATGGTAAAATAGCTAAAGTGTATTATACTACTTTAAGCAATACGAAACACCAATGGAACTCATTAATATTACCAAAGCCAGTTGATAAAGCAGATATAATAATAGATTACTCAGGTAAGGTTTATGTTAATGATAAAACAGCAAATAGTGTTTTAGAACTTCTGACTAAAAAAACTATTAAATATGAAGGTCAATTGTTACAGTCATACTCTAAGGGTATTATTAGCAAGAATGATAATAAATTAATAAAAATTGAAATAGATCAAAACAAAATATCAACGAACAAGTGATGAAATTAGATATTTTAAATATATAAGTTCTAGTTAATATAGATATCCAAAGCGAGAATTAGACTTATGCAACAATTACCGAAATTAGATACATTTATCTTCCACAGGACTAGTGAAATTTTCGCTGGAAGGTTCTAAGTGGAAGGTTGCAATCATTTCTGCATGTTCCTAAAGTAAATTTATGACAAGCAGAAAATAAAACAACCTTAGAGGAAACTCGACTCACGTTCGTTCGCTGAGTAAGCGATTCACACCAAATCATAGATTTGGGTTCTCTGCTTAATAACCATCATCAGCTCAATTTCACATGCCTGCTTCCAGAAAAATGTATGTAATTTCTAGTTTAGTGTTACGATTATAATTTCTCGATAATGCATACATATTCTATTTATAAGTTTGAGTATTAGTTTGGATATCTATAGAGCTTATATATTTATCATATAAAACTTTACTAATTGAAGGGGAGTAAAAAAATGAAAAATAACAAAATCTTAACAATTAGCGTTATAACAGTAATAATTGTAGCTAGTACTATGGTACCTGCAATTCTAGGAATGTCAATAATAGTTACAGCATCAATAAGCTTAATAGCAGCAGTTGTAGCAGCTATATTTATAAGCTTAGGTATGAATCAAAATGTAAATGTTTCAGAAGTTTATAAGGAAGCACCACAAGAGGTAGTTTCTGCAGTAAGGGAAGAGCCTATAATTAATACAACTTATATGAATGAAGGTAATACAGAAGAAATTAAAGAATTAATGACGTTCCAAGAAGAAACGTTAGGTGATTTAAGTAATATTTTTAGTAATGTAATTAGTAAAGTTGAAAAGGCTGAGAATATTTTTGTAGAGTTAGACCAATCCTCAGAAGCTACAAATGACAAAGTCAATAAGCTTGCTGAAGCATTAGCTAAAACAATGTATCTTTCTAGTGTTAGCAGTGAGAGTATTGAAAATATAACTGTTGCTATGCAAAAATTAAACGATTCCAATAAAATATTAAATGAATCAGTACAGGTTGCTAATAATTACACTAAGGAAGCAACTGAAATAATTCATCTTATAGGAAATATTGCAAATCAAACTAATCTGCTAGCATTAAATGCAGCAATTGAAGCAGCAAGAGCTGGTGAAGCAGGAAAAGGTTTTTCAGTTGTTGCAGCAGAAATTAGGAAGTTGGCTGATAACGTAAAAACCGCCGTAAATAGTGTTAGTGAAATTATTAATAGTATTACAGCTTCAATAAATACAACAACAGATAATGCAAATGAAAGTGGACAACTTATTAGCGAAACAATAGATACAGTAAAAGTATCAGACGATTTGTTTAAGCAAATAGTTGGAGAAATAATTGAAATTGATGGAAATGCTACAATAGTTGGAGAATTAAGTGAAAGAAGTGAAACAGTAAAAGCTGCAATAGAAGAGATATCTGCAAGCCAACAAGAGGCATTTAATAAATTCTCCGAGATTTTGGATAAATTAGTTCAAAATATCAGAACAATGAAAAATATATAAAAAAATTAATATTATAAAGCATAAGCAATTAATTACAATTGCTTGTGCTTTTTTGTACTAAAATAAATAATTACAAAATGTGCTTTTTTTTTACAATCATGGTATACTAAATTTGTTATGCGCACACGATAACAGGATGAGCATTCCTTTTGAGGAATTATAATGATTTTTTATTCTTTAGGAAATTATATTGTTGGACAATCTGTGGATAACTTTTGAAACAGACTAATCAACTAGAT
>NZ_JAKJJY010000033.1:0-44641 GCF_022320955.1 Clostridium sp. YIM B02555
ACTTACCAGCTCCATTTTCACCAAGTAACGCGTGAATCTCACCCTTTTTCAATCTAAGAGTAATATTATCATTTGCTACTATTCCTGGGAATTCTTTTCGAATATTTAGCATTTCAACTACATATTCCATTAATAGACTCCTCCTTATTTCGATCATAATTTGTTATTTGCATTATGCTCTATATACAATGAAGGATGGAATTTCTATCAGTTTTAAATCAATTAAGACTATAGAACTGCAGAAATACATCCTTCACTAATATCACTTCATCCTAATTACGTTGTTTTAGGAATTTATTCTATATTATTTAATTAATGATCCATCATTTTTGTCATTTACTTTAACTGATCCATCTTTAAGTTTTGCAATTACATCATTAACTGTTTTCATTGTATCGTCAGTTAAATTTGGATTCTTTTCTGGAATACCAACTGCATCCTTAGTGATATCAAAAGTTAATGTTTGACCACCTGGGAACTTACCATCTTTTAATTGTTTAACCATGTCGTAACTTGCTGCTTCAACTTTCTTAATAGCTGAAGTAAGCACGATTGACTTACCATCTGCACCAACACCATCTTGATATTGGTCTCTATCAACACCAATCATCCAAACTGGTTTACCAGCTGCTGCTCTTGCTTTAGCTTCTGTTATAACACCATTTCCAACTCCACCAGCTGCACAGAATACTGCTTTTACGCCTCTGTCATACATTTGAGCTGCAAGTTGTTGTCCTGCTGCTGAATCGTTGAATGTACCTTGATATACTACATTTTCTGCTTTTAATGTCATTTTAGTTCCTAAATTCTTGTTTGCATAAGCAACACCTTGTTGGAATCCCCAGTTGAATTTTTGAACAGCAGGAATTTCCATACCACCAATAAATCCTAGGTCTCCTTCTTTAAGTTGAACTGATGCTGCAACACCTGCAATAAATCCTGCTTGATGTTCTGCAAATAATATAGATACTGCATTGTCTCCTACTTTGTAGTTTGCTTTTGGAGTAGCTCCATCATTTGGAGTACCATCAATTAATACAAAGTGTGCATCCTTATATTGATCTTGAGCTTTGAAAATAGCTGTTTCAAATTTAAATCCTGGAGTAGCTATAAACTTGAATCCAGAGTCATAAAGATCCCCAATGTTCTTTAAGTAGTCTGCTTCAGTTTCTCCACTTGGCTTAACATATTTTGTTTCAGTTCCAAAATCTTTTTCAGTCTTCTTTAATCCTTCCCAAGTACCTTGGTTGAATGACTTATCGTCGATTGTTCCTGAGTCAGTTACCATACCTACTTTTAATTTTTCTTCAGTCTTACCAGCTTTGTCACCAGCACCTGATGAACTTCCACATCCAGCAAATAAAGCCATTGATATTGCTGAAACTGCAATTAATGATAATAATCTTTTTTTCATTAATCTTCCTCCTAATTAAATAATTAATATTTAAGATCATGAAAATTTCATGATTTAAATTACAAATGTTAACTATTGTTAATCTAACTATAATTATGTATAATATGTAACTTGATTTTTATGCCTACAAATAAAGATTATACCCCGTTGTAGAATCTTATTCACAGCTTCTTTTCTGACCCTCGAATTATTATTTGAGGTGAAATAATCATCCTTCTTACGTCTGTCATTTCTGCATCGCTAAAAATCTGACTGAGCATCTCCATTGCTGCTCTTCCTAGCTCAAGCGGACTATCTTCCATATATGTGATATTTATTCCTACAATGTCTAATAAGTCAATTTTGTTGAAACCCACTATGGCTAAATCCTTAGGAATATCCTTATGTTCCTCTTTTAATGCTTTTATTACTCCCATTGTCATCATATTACTACAAACAAATAGTGCTGTAGGAGGATCGTCTTCACAAAGCATTTTCTTTGTTAATTCATATGCTTTTTCTAGTTTAAACTCTCCATGATATATGTAATTTTTATTCAATTTTATATTATTATCAAATAGTGCTTTTTTATACCCTTCCAACATATCAGTTGTGGGTTCAGAACTTAATAATCCAGTCATAATTCCAATTTTATTATGGCCTTCTTTAATCAACAAATTCGTTGCATCATATCCACCTTTAATATTATCTACAAAAACTCCATTTAGCTGAGTAAATTTAATATCTGCAGAAACTAATATTATTGGAACATTCAGTGAAGTTATTGTTTTTAAATACGTTTCATTAAATTTTTCTTCTCCAAAACCTGGAGTCATAATAATCCCTTTAATTCTTTGCTCTTTTAATAAATTAATGGCTCTTATTTCTTTTTCTAGATAATTATCTGTATTAAATAAAATTATATTCAAATTACTTTTTTCGGCAATTTCACTTACACCTTTTATAATTTCACCAAAATATGTATTAGTTATGTCAGGTACAATAATTCCTATTGTATTTGTTTCACTTTTTGACAAACTCCTTGCTATTGCACTTGGTGTATAGTTCATTTCCTTAATTGCTGTTAATATTCTTTGTTTTGTATCTTCTTTTACATAACCCGAACTATTTAAAACTCTTGAAACCGTTGCTGGAGATACTTTTGCTCTCTTGGCAATATCACTTATTGTTGCTGACATAATTCCACCCCGATCCAAGAATTGTATATGGTATCGCTACCACATATATGATAATATATTAAGAATATCATGTCAATATTCTTAATATATTATTGCTTTTATGACAATAAATTGTTATTTTTGTAGCTAAAGCCAGATTACGCCTTGCTTAAATTAGTTTTATTGTCACTTTCAAAACTAATTTGATGATTGATTTTACATAAAAAAATCCAAAATATAATTTTCTTACAACATTTTCAAACTCACTTTTGTTTTATTTTATTAACAAATCTTTCTATTCTTTTTAACGCTTCAGTAATATCCTCCATAGATGATGCATAACAAACTCTGATAAAGCCTTCTCCACAATCACCAAAAGCATTTCCTGGTACCACCAAAACTTTTTCATTTATAAGTAACTGCTCACAAAATTCATCTGAAGTTATGCCAGTAGACTTAATACTTGGAAATATATAAAATGCTCCAAGAGGTTCAAAACAGTCTAGCCCTATTTTCCTAAAGCCATTTAGAAGCACTCTTCTTCTTCTGTTATATTCCTTACACATTTCTTCAACATTTTTATCACCACTTTTTAATGCTTCAATAGCTGCATACTGTGCTGTTGTTGGAGAACACATAAGTGCATATTGATGAATTTTTTTCATAGCCTCGATTAAAACTGGATGCCCGCAAATATATCCAAGTCTCCAGCCTGTCATTGCGTAAGATTTAGAAAAACCGTTTATCACTAAAGTCTTTTCTTTCATTTCTGGAAAAGATGCAATCGAAACATGCTTTTCTCCATAACAAAGTTCTGAATATATTTCATCTGAAATTGCTATAATATTTTTATCCTTTAAAACTTCTACAATTTTAGCTAATTCATCTCTTGTCATTATTGCACCTGTCGGATTATTAGGAAAAGGTATTATAACAACTTTAGTTTTAGGAGTAATAGCTTTTTCTAATGCCTCTGCTGTAAGTTTAAACTCATCTTCTGCTTTAAGATCAAGTACCTTTGCAGTTGCTCCAGTAAAAGCTGTACATCCTTTATAAGCTACAAAGCTTGGTTCTGGAACTATAACTTCATCTCCTGGTCCAACTAAAGCTCTAAGTGCTATATCAATACCCTCACTACCTCCAACGGTAACTATTATTTCATCTACTGGATTATAATTTAAACTAAATCTTCTATGAAGATATTTTGCTATTTCAGTTCTAAGCTCTATAAATCCAGCATTCGATGAATAATGTGTATGACCTTGTTCCAAAGAATAAATTCCAGCTTCTCTAACATTCCAAGGAGTAACAAAGTCTGGCTCCCCTACCCCAAGGGATATTACATCCTCCATTTCATTTATAATATCAAAATATTTTCTTATACCTGAAGGAGGCATATTTTTAACATTATCTAAAATCATATCTTCTAAAATCATATGAATATTGCCTCCCTATCATCTAGTTTCTTTTCTTTAAATATTGTTCCATGGTCTTTATATTTTTTTAGCACAAAGTGAGTAGCTGTACTTAATACATATTGCTGTACTGCAAGCTTTTCAGAAACAAATAGCGCCACTTGCTTCATAGTCTTCCCTTCAACTATAACGGTCAAATCAAAACCTCCAGACATTAAATAACATGCTTTAACCTCTGAAAATTTATAAATTCTTTCTGCCACTTTATCAAAGCCTTCTCCTCTTTGAGGTGTTATTTTAACTTCAATTAGCGCTGTAACTGTTTCACTACCTGTATTTTCCCAATTTATAAGAGTTGTATACCCAGCTATTATGCTTTTTTCTTCATAATCTCTGATTGCTTCTCTAACTTCTTCAACTGTTTTTCCTGCCATCACAGCAATTTCTTCATCACTATAACGACTATTCTTTTCTAGAATTTCAAGTATTTCTTCCATTTAAAATAACCTCCTTAAAATATAAAAAAATCGCAGGCGACTGTGGAGCCGGAGATTTTTTTTACGCATCTGCCTTTTCGAACGCATGTGAGAAAAATGTGCACCTTAGAAAGAGCAGCTATGCTGCATATAAGAACATTTTATGCAGGCGAATAAGATTTATTTTTTATTCTTTTTGACACACAAAACCTACTTAATTTGCCTTTTCAATAAGTTATCCACAGATTTAACTTTATTATAAACTCCTAAAGAATAAAAAAATCCTTCATCCCAAAAAAGGGACGAAGGAACTACTTCGCGGTACCACCCTAATAAACAATATAAATATTGTTCACTCAGTTAGAGTATATTTTCATACTCCGCCTCTATAACGTGAGGAATACGTTATAACCTAATTAAAAATTATCGTATGTTACAATTTTTATTTTTCAGTTATAAAATTCAAAGGCTGCTTCTATAAAGTTTGCTTACTAGATTGCACCAACCTCTAGCTCTCTTAAAAACTCACTCCATATACTATTCCTTATCACCATTTTTAATTATATTAAATATTAATTAATTTAATGTACATTATTAATTATTCTTTAAAGAAATAAAGAAAATATAATTTTCAAATCATTCCTTCAATTAAAGCTTTTTTTACATTATACTAGTAAAAGTATAAAAAATTCAATAGAATTTAAATATTTTTATTAAATTATTATTTTTATAATTAAAAAGAACCACATTTCTATGGTTCTTTAATAAACAAACAACTTTATACTTACTAATTATCTTCTAGCTTGATCTTTTTTAGCTCTTCTACACTCAGCACATCGAACAGGCTCATTTTCAAATCCTTTTTCTTTATAAAATTCTTGTTCTCCTACAGTAAAAGTAAATTCTTTTCCGCAGTCTTTGCATATTAAATGTTTATCTTCCATTAAAATGTCCCATTGTTAAAGTTAAATAATAACTTTACAATAGTTCACCTCCTCTTTTAGTTTAAAGATTTCTCTTTGTATAAACATATTATGCCTAAATATTATTTTTTTATTCATTAATTATTGTTTTAATTTATTGTTAATTCAAATTTATCTCCTATTAAATCAATTTGGCATTTACCACCATCACTTAATTTTCCAAATAAAATTTCATCAACTAATAAAGGCTTAATATTTGAAGCTATCACTCTTGCAATTTCTCTTGCACCAAACTCATCAGAGGTTCCAATCTTAGCAACATGCTTTATACATTCATCACTAAATTTAATTTCTATATTTTTACTACTTAGCTTAGCTTCAAAATCATTTAATTGCTTTTTAGCTACACTTAAGGCCATTGAATCGCTCATGCTGTTAAACACAACAATCTTATCTAATCTATTTCTAAACTCAGGCGTAAAGAATTTCTTAACTTCTTCCATTATAGCTTCACCTTTAACTTCACGCTCACCAAAACCTATAAGCTTTTTCCCTATGTTCTTTGCACCCGCATTAGAAGTCATTATTATTATTACATTTCTAAAATCAGCTTTTCTGCCTTTATTATCTGTTAGGGTTGCATAATCCATAACTTGAAGCAATACCCCTAAGATATCTTCATGAGCTTTTTCTATTTCATCTAATAACAACACACAATGTGGTGTTTTTCTTATAGAATCTGTTAATAATCCACCTTCTTCATACCCTACATATCCTGGAGGAGATCCTATTAATTTAGCTGCCGCATGCTTTTCTCCATATTCACTCATGTCAAATCTAATTAGATCTATTCCAAGCAGTTTAGAAAGAGTCCTTGCTATTTCAGTTTTACCAACCCCTGTTGGTCCAACAAAAAGCATTGATGCAACTGGTTTATCCTCTTCATTTAATCCTGATCTAGACATCTTAATGCATCTTACAACCTCTTCGATTGCATTATCTTGTGAAAAAATATTTTCTTTTAATTTAGCTTCAAGGTGCTGCAGTGCATTTATTTCACTGCTTTCAACAGTTTGCTTTGGAATACTGCACACTTTTGATATTATTTCCTCAATGCTCTTTCTATCAATAGTTATTTTCTCTTCCAAGTTTTCATTGTGCATACGAGCATAAGCCCCTGCTTCATCTATAATATCAACAGCTTTATCAGGTAAAAATTTATCCTTGATATATTTATCACTTAAAGTTACAGAATCACTTATTGCATCACTTGTATAAATTACATTGTGATATTCCTCATAATTTACTTTAAGTCCATTGAGTATTTCTATAGCTTCTTTAATAGATGGCTCTTTAACATCTATTTTTTGAAATCTTCTACTTAAAGCTTTATCCTTTTCAAAAAACTTTTTATATTCATCAAAAGTAGTTGCTCCAATAAATCTTATTTTCCCCTCTGTTAAATAAGGTTTTAAAAGATTTGATGCATCTAAAGCTCCACCATTCAATGCTCCAGCACCAACTATATTATGAATTTCATCTATATAAACAATAGGCTTTTCCTGTTTACTGATTATATCCAAAATTCTCTTTATTCTCTCTTCAAAATCACCTCTATATTTAGTACCAGCGATCACAGAACCTATGTCTAAAGAAAACATTGAGCTTCCCTTTATTCTATCAGGAACTTTATTTTCTCTAATAAGCTTTGCAAGACCAAAGGTAATTGCAGTTTTTCCCACACCAGATTCTCCAACATGAATTGGATTATTTTTTATTCTTCTGCAAAGGATTTGAATACTCCTCTCCAAAATATCTTCTCTTCCTATTAAAGGATCATTATTTTCTTCATTAACTTTTTCAATTAGATTTATAGTAAACTTACTAAGAAAAGCATCTTCTTTTTTCTTAGTAACAACTGCTTCATCTTCTTCTGCCTCAGAAGAATTTATTTGTAAATCTTCCTTAATTTCTTTCTTCCTTTGATCTTCATAAGAATTTTCCTCATCCTTTATACTATGACATAAGGAATATAATAAGTCCCTTTTAGTAACACCTTCCTGTTCTAAATAATAACGTGCGTAACTATCCTCCAACTCAAAAATTGCTGCAAGTATATGATCAACATCTATAGCATCTTTACCACTATATTTAATTTGCTCATTTGCTGTTAAAATCACCCTTTGAAATTCAATACTTTCTTGAGGATCCCCCTGCCCAATTTTATTAATATATGTCCTAATATAAGTAATTAAATTATATCTTAAATTTTCTAAACTCCCACCGCATTCTTTTATAGCATTTCCAACACTATTATCAAAGGTAGCTGCATAAAGCAAATGCTCTGGAGTAATATATTCACTATTTCTTCCACTCGCTTCTTCATAAGCCTTTAGTAATATTAAATTCACTTCATTAGTAATTTTCATTCATTACGCCTCCTCCACAGTAAGTTTAAACGGAAATCCATTTTCTTTAGCCAAAGACATTGCAGTTGTAACTTTAGTCATTGCAATATCATAGCTATATATTCCAGCCAGTCCTTTGCCCTTTTTATGTACATCTAACATTATTTTTTCAGCTTCAATTTGATTTTTATTAAATATAACCATCAATATTTCAATAACAAATTCCATCGTAGTATAATCATCATTATACATAATAACTTTATATAATTTAGGTTTTTTCACCTTAATTTTTTCCTTTTGCTTGGTAGCAATATTTGTTTCCATAAGCTATCGATTTGCCCCCTAACATTGTTTTTTCAATTGTCAACTGTCAATGTTTAACTGTCAAGTAGTAGAAATCATCCTATATTTTACTTAGACACATGAACTAAAAAGTCAAAAATACCATTATATTATGTGTTCTTAATTGTAGCATAGCTACTTTTTTTATATAAGTTCTTAATTGTAGCATAGCTACTTTTTTTATATAAGTTCTTAATTGTAGCATAGCTACTTTTTTTATATAAGTTCTTAATTGTAGCATAGCTACTTTTTTTATATGTGTATATTTTATCATAACTATATATAGATATCCAAATTAATAATCAGACAACCAAGTGGAATATACATGTATTGTTGAGAAATTTTTAATCATATCACTACACTAGAAATTAGATACATTTTTCTGGAAGCAGGCATGTGAAATTGAGCTGCTGAAGAAGATAAATGTATCTGCTTTCGGTAATTGTTGCATAAAACTAATTAATAACTACTCTTATTTTATTATCCTTAACGCCAATAATAGTTTTTTTATTTCTACTATAATCTATTACAATATCAATTATTTCTTTAGAAATCACTTCTCCAGGGCAAACTACAGGTATTCCTGGTGGATATGGTATTATTGAATCTTTTGCAATTCTTCCTTCACACTTTTTAATGTCATACCATTCACTAGTTTTTTCAAATACTTCATAAGGTTCTAATTTCTTTATAGGAATCTCAGAAACATACTTTGCTTCTGTTTCACCAACTATATCCTTCATTTCTAATTTTACAATAGCATTATAGATAATATTAAAATCCTCATCTGTATTAAAAGGTGATAATATTAAAACTACTCCTCTTGCAAAACTCATTTCAGCCTGTATTTTTTCTTTTCTAAGATAATCCAATAACTTATGTCCGCTATATCCTTTTGGCAAAATCATTATATATCGGCTTAAATCAATACTATACATTCCCTCTTCTGTATGTGATTTATTTAATGCATGTTCATCAAACAAGTGTACTTTGTTTAGTTTATTAATTTTTTCTTTCCAGCTTTCAGCTTTATCTATTAGTATTTCATAATCTCTTTCACCATAATTATCTAAATAATGTCTAGCATAATCTAAAGAAGCCATAATTAAATAGGACGGTGATGTTGTCATAAAGGCTCTTAAATAAAATTCTAATAAATTATTTTCTTCATTAACCAAAAGATATGCACCTTGCGTCAAAGCTGGCAAGGTTTTATGGGCACTTAAAATAACATAATCACCTAAACTTGCAATTGATTTAGGTAGTCTCGTGTTTATTCCAAAGTGAGCCCCATGAGCACAATCTACAATAACCTTAATCCCTTTTGCTTTTAAGTCTATTATTATATCCCCAATATCATAAGTGATTCCAAAATAATTAGGATAAGTTAAAATAATCCCCTTTGGATTTAAACCTTCGCTTAATGCCTTATAAATATTTTCTTTATCTGGAGGTAAAAAAAGCCCCGATTCATCATCAATAATAGGCTCAATATATTTAATTTTTAATTTTCTCATTATCAAACCATTATAAATTGATTTATGGCAATTTCTTTCAACTAATACCTCATCGCCTTCTTCAAATGCCGAGAAAATAGCAGCCATATTTCCTGACGAACTACCATTAACTAAAAAATACGCTTTTTGAGCCGTATAAGTTTTAGCCAATAATTCTTGTGCTTCCTTAATTATTCCCTCTGGATAGTGTAAATTATCTAATGGTTCAACTTCAGTTATATCCAAATTTCCTAATCTTTCTACGAATTCCTTCCCAATATCATCCCTTAGAAATCCACTTCCACCTTTATTTCCTGGCATTGAAAGAAGTAAATTCTTTTCATCATGATACTTAAGCAATTCTTGTAATAGTGGTAACTTTTCAACCATAAAATATACCTCTTAATTATTAATTCTTTTTATCAACTGTAAATTGTAAACTGTAAACTATTCTTCACCAACTGTAAATTGTAAACTATAAATTTAGTTCTTCCACAAATTCTAATACTTTTTCTTTACTTGTTGCCCAAGAGGTTACTAATCTAATCACAGTATTGTTTTCATCAATTACTCTTTCAACATTAAAAGAATATTTTTCACTTATCTTGTTCACAACCTCATTAGGCAAAATAGGAAATTGCTGATTAGTGTAAGATTCGCATAAAAATTCATAGCCTTTTTCTATTAATGCATTTTTTAATATTATAGCCAGATTATTTGCATATTTTGCCAATTCAAAATATAAATCATCTTTGAATAATTCTTCAAATTGAATTCCAAGCAATCTTCCCTTAGCTAAAAGTCCACCCTTTTGCTTAATAAAATATCTAAAATCTTCTTTTAACTCATCCTTACATATTACAAGTGCTTCTCCAAAAAGTGCTCCATTTTTAGTTCCTCCAATATAAAATGCATCAACTAATTTAGCTATATCAGCCAAAGTTAAATCATTTTTTTCTGCTGTAAGAGCAGATCCAAGTCTAGCACCATCTAAATATAATAATAATTTATTTTTCTTACAACAATTATGTAAATCAGTTAATTCTGCTTTTGTATATAAAGTTCCAAGTTCTGTGGAATCAGAAATATAAACAAGCTTTGGCTGAACCATATGTTCATCTTGATGTGCATCCACAACCTTTTGAATTAAACTTGGTGTTAATTTCCCATCATCTGTTTTCATTGTCATTACCTTATGTCCTGTCGCCTCAATTGCTCCTGTCTCATGACAATTAATGTGACTTGTATCTGCTCCTATTGCTGCTTGATGAGGTCTTAAGAAGGCTGATATTGCTGTAAGATTAACTTGAGTGCCACCTACAAGTAAATGAATGTCTACATTTTGATTATCTATTTTATCCTTTAATATTTGAACTGCTCTTTCTGTATGATAGTCCTCACTATAGCCATCTGTTTGTTCAAAATTACTTTCAACCAGTGCATTTAATATTCTTTCATGAGCACCTTCACTATAATCATTTTTAAAACTGTACATAATCTTTTCCTCCATCTATGCCTTATTAATTATTTGTATTGTCATATTATTTAATACTTTATTAGTAACTTCAACTATTTTTTCACTTGTAATCTTATTTAAATCCTCAGTTTCATTAATGTAAATATTATAATCCCCAAACATACAATCATAAGTTGCTAATTCTTTTGCTAATACTATACTTTGTTCTTCCCTGAATAATCTTTTTAATTTAAAACTTTTAAATAATTGGTTTAATTGCTTTCCATCAAGCTTATATATTAAATTCGATATATTTTGTATGCACTCTTTTACTAACTTTATTGCTTTGTCAACATTTTCTTTTGATGTGTTAAATGAAATTTTATATAATTTTATATAGTTTTCATAAGCAACATTAGTGATAACATCATATATCAGTCCATTTTTAGTCCTTAAGGTATCGTAAAGTACAGAGTTTACGCCTTCTCCAAAATACTGATTGAAGATTTTTAGACATTTCATTTCCTTCTCACTTAATGAATCTATAGGGAATATAATTTCAACCCTACAAGTTTTTATGCCCTCTCTTTTATCATTATATTCGCCAGGTTTCAATGCTTCATATTTAATATATCTCTCTAATCTATTTCTATCTTGCTTTTCACCACTTTGCCTTCTCCAGCCACCAAAATATTTATTCACTTCAGCTTTTACTTGTTCAAATTCTAAAGATGAAACTATTACTATAGATGTATTACCTGGAAAGTAATGCATTTCGTAAAATTCTCTTATTTCCTTCAAAGTAATATTATTCAAGCTCTCTTCTGTACCTATAATAGGATATTTTATTCTCCTACTTTCAAAGGAATTAAAAAACAACTTATCCTCACAATATTGCTCTAACTCTTCATCCCATTCCCTTAATTCTTCTTTTATTACAGCCATTTCTTCTTCAAAGCCAAATTCCTTAAAACTTGGATTAATAACTATATCACTTAATAAATCTAATCCTTTTTCTAAATCCTCTTTAAGCAAAGTTCCATAATAAATTACATAAGGATAATTTGTCATAGCATTATTAAAACCAAAAACATTACTTAAACCTTCATTTATTTCTTTCTCATTCCTATTTTTTGTTCCCTTATAAACCATATGTTCAGTTGCATGAGCAATCCCATACTTTTCATTTTCAACTCCTGCTCCAGCATCTACTGCTATACAAATCGACGTTAATTCAGAATCGCTACGCCTGTATATCAATTTTAAATCATTTTCCAAAATATATTCTTTCATTAATTGTTCTCCTAAAAAATCACAGATAATTTTCAATTTACTCTTTGTCTTTTATTATAGATATCCAAATTAATAATTCAACTTATAAATGTAATATATATGTATTATTGAGAAAGTCTAATCGTAACACTACACTAGAAATTAGATACATTTTTCTGGAAGCAGGCATGTGAAATTGAGCTGTGATGGTTATTAAGCAGAGAACCCAAATCTATGATTTGGTGTGAATCGCTTACTCAGCGAACGAACGTGAGTCGAGTTTCCTCTAAGGTTGTTCCATTTTCTGCTTGTCATAAATTTACTTTAGGAACATGCAGAAATGGGGGCATCCTTCCACTTATAACCCATCCAGCGAAAATTTCACTAGTCCTGTGGAAGATAAATGTATCTGATTTCGGTAAGTTTTGCATAAGTCTAATTCTCGCGTTGGATATATATATTCTAAAATAAAAGTGAGTGTCCAATAGATCTTTTTTCATTAGTTGACCTTTGACAATTGATATAGAAAAAGATAATAACTTTGCATATTATCAAAATTATTATCTTTAATATTTTTATTTTTAGTTTTCTTCAACCTTTAATGCGATTGCACATTCAATTCTCTTCTTTTGCATTTTACAACCAATTTCATATGGAATATTCATATCTCCATTAAAATTGTAGTTATTTGCCTGACATCCACCACTACAGTAGAACTTTGCCCAACATTCTCTACATTTAGGTTTATTGTATATATGAGCTTTCTTAAACTTCTTAGCAAGTTCTGAATTATATGTATCCTCATAGATACTTCCTAACTTAAACTCTTCTTTTCCTACAAATTGATGGCAAGGATATACTTCTCCTTGAGGTGTTATTGCCACATATTCAAAACCTGCTCCACAGCCTGAAATTCTCTTATAAACACATGGACCACCTTGTAAATCTATATTAAAGTGATAGAATTTAAATTCATCATTTCCTTCTCTTTTTCTGTTTTTCATTTCTTCATATAGCTTATCATAATTTTCAAAAATCGTATCAATATCTTCTTCTCTGATTGCAAGAGGATGTCCATTTTCTAAAACAACAGGTTCTATAGATAATTCTCTAAACCCTTCGTTTACCATAGCCATTACATCTTCATAAAAATCAGTATTCTCTCTTGTGAAGGTGCCTCTAACATAATAAGTTTTGCCTTTAGTTCTTCTCTTAATCATTTCCTTAATATTAGGAACTATATCTTCATAAGAACCACTCTTATCAGGCTTAATTCTTACATTATCATTAACTTCTTTTCTACCATCTAAAGAAAGAATTATATTTCCCATTTCTTTATCCATATAATCCATCATTTCTGGAGTTAAAAGCGTTGCATTAGTTGTCATAGTAAATCTAACATTTTTGCCCCACTTCTTTTCATTATCTCTAGCATATTGAATTATTTCCTTTATTGTATCCATGATCAAGGTTGGTTCTCCACCAAATAAATCAATTTCTATATTTTTTCTTGGACCACTTCTTTTAATAACATAATCTATTGCCTTTTTAGCTGTCTCAGCACTCATGACACCACCATGTCCATGATACTCACCTTCATCAGCAAAGCAATATTTACATCTTAAATTACATCCATGAATTACGTTTAAACAAATAGCCTTAATATAATCCCTGTCATCCATAGAACTATGTGCAATTTCTTCATATTGATCTTCTGAATAAAGGATCCCTTCTTCTGCTAATTCTTGTATTTCATCATAAGCTTCTGAAAGTTCCTCTTCATTATATTTACCTTTAAGGACTTCCATTACTTCCTTTTTATTTTTCAATTTATCATCATCCAATATATCATAAACCAGTTCATCAACAACATGAACTGCACCTGTATTCACATCTAAAACAAAATAATTTTCACCTTGTTTAAATTTATGTATTAAAGACAAATCTTTTCCCTCCTAAACATATAAAGTAAGCAGTAACTATAAAGCTACTGCTTGAAAATTAGTTTTCACATTCTAAGTTTGCAACTGTACAAGATGTCTTACAAGCTGATTGACATGAGTTTGCACATTCTTTGCATCCTGGTTTGCATAAACTATTTTTTATATTTGGTTTGTTTATAGTTTTTATGTGTTTCATTCCAAAATCCTCCATCAAAAAAAATATCCGTAGCTATTATATCATACTATAGGAGGTTATTAAAGATTTATCTAAATTCTATTTTTGAATTCATAAACTTTTTTGAATTCAGTAATTAAATTTTTTGCCTTTTTAGGCTCTAGTATTATTTGTAATTGTTCTTTTGTTTCAACAATCCCTAAAACTCCCTCAACTTTTTTAAATTGTCCAACATCTACCTTTCTTTTGTCTCTTAAATTTAATCTTAATCTTGTTGTGCAGTTTCCAACGGATACAATATTATCTTCATATCCAATGAAACCTAAAATATCTTCTGCTGATTTAGTAAGTTCTGTGTTCATCTAAACTCTCCCCCTAATTTTTAATTGATTCTATATCAAAAGCATACAAATTGTAAATTTCACAAAATATTACAACATTGCATATTTCAATACTTCTCAACAAACTTAACAATTTTCTCCCTAATTTTTCTAGAAAAAAATATAATAAATACCTTATAATCAGAACCTATCCCTAAACCCCTTGTTTTTTAGATCCCCAAAAAAGTATTTACTATATTTTGATTTTTTCGGTAGTACAATTAACCCCTTAATTAGTACTACCACACCCTTCATTAACTCTATAAATTCAATTTTCACCCATAGTTGATCTATATTTACCCTAACATATTAAATCTCTCAACAATTAGATTATATTACTATTTGGAAAATTTGTGTATTATACTAAAGTATAATTTATTGTATTTTTTTATGTTTTTTTTATAATATTCCTTTTTGTTTTAATAAATTTATTGCTACTGTTTTATTATTAACATCCAATTTATAGTAAACAGATGCCATGTGCTTTTTTACAGTTATTAATGCTATATGTAATTTATTTGAAATTTCAGTTTGCTTGTACCCCTCGTCCACTAATTTCATAACTTCAAGTTCTCTCGGTGTCAATTCTATTTCTTCACTTTTAGCATAATTCTTTTGATATATATCATTAAATCGCTCGCATTTTGGTAATAATACCTTAGCAAACTCATCTTCTTTTGCAAGTTCTCTTAAAACATGGATTATATGAGGACTAAGTTCAACAAAAACCATTACTATGTTATCTCTTTTTGCTAAATTTATAGCTTTCTGTAACGATTCTTTAGCACTTTCTACTCCATAAAGCTTGTACTTTGCTATAGAATCTATCATATATGCATATAAAATCCCAAAGATAAGCTTTTTTGTCAAATAAACTTCTAACATAATTTCCGCTTGTACTTCTAATTCAATATAACTTTTTTCGTGCAGCATAGTAAAAGCAGAAACAATATATTTCATCCTTCTAGATGGAAAAACTATTTGTAGATTAGGACATTCACCATCTTCGAGCCATTTACTCATATTAGGTAAATTTCCAGTGATTCCATCAATATAGCCTAGTGCAATTTCTGTTCCATTAAAAAATCTTGGCACTTCAAAATTTCTATATTGCTCCGTTAAAATATCATATTTTTCTTTAACATCGCTTGCATCATTTTTAATTACACTAATTCGCATCAAAAGAAATAGTGCACATATTTCTATGTAAGTTTGATTTTTAAGTTTAGCTTTATGTAATGCCTTATATGCAAATAATTCTGCTTTATCACAATCACCAGTTTCAAAAAAATATTCAGCACTTACTAAATAATCTCCACCTTCGCCACATCCGCCCGAAATCTTAGCTAAATACTTTGTAAACTGCCTTAAGTTTGCTTCATCATTTATTAAGCTGCCTTCACTTTTATAAAATAAGCTTAATAAATGTGGTGAACCAAAGGTAAGCGGCATTGAATTTTCTCCTACTCTTGATACTCTTCCTCCAAGCAAATCATATGCCTTCTTAAGATATTGAACCATCTTACTAGAATCACCATATATACCTAGTGTTTCAACATATGCTATCTCTCCCAATACTTGTTGCCTATATGGTAAATCCTCATTCATTTCATAAATAATCCAAAATTCATATAAAAGTTCTTTCCCTTTTTCTATATTTAAATAAACAATATAAAAAACAATATAAATCAAATATGCTACAGGTCTATTTACCTTTTGCTCCATACTAAGCATTTCTATAACTGGTTTCATAATTCTATCCCAAACATTGGTAAGGGATACTAAGGTATTCCTTTCCATTATATCCATTACTCGATCAAAGTTATTTGCCTTATAGTAATATTCTATAGCCTCCATATCATGGTGCTTTTCATAGTACCATTCCCCACACAGATTATTTATCTTAATTATATCTGAATTTAGCAATGCCTCTTCTATCAATGCACTTCTCAAAATAGAATGTAACGTATAAATTTTACTTTCAGTATCATATCTTATAAAACAGTTATTCGATGATAAAGCTCTGATAACATCTCTTGAGCACTGATTTTCTGTTACATAAATAGCTTGCTCCAACGTAAATTTATCAATAGGTGCTAATTTTAAAAGTATTTGTTTAGTAGATTCATCAAGTTTATCATATACTGCCAGCTTAATTAATTCTGTTGCCTGAGGTATATTATCAAAGGTTTTTTCATTATAATATTGAATCAATGAAAGATAGGTAGCAGAAGTCCATCCTGCTGTATACTCATACACTTTTTCCTTCTCTTCATCATTTAGTCTAATTCCATTAAGTTTAAAAAAATCTACAGTTTCCTCAAACGTATATGAAATATCATCCTGCCACATCACCAAACATTTTTGCTTTAGTTCAAGTTCTATATATTGATTAGAAGGTTTATTACGACTTATTATAACAATATGCAAATCAGGTATTTCTTCTAACGCAATAGCTTTTATTAAATAATTAACATAAATATTTTCCGCATCATACCAATCGTCAATAATCATTACAGTTTTTTGCCTTATTGCATTTTGTATTGTTTCTATTATTGTATATAAATCTGTATTATTTTTGGGAACTCCATATGCGCTAAGTTTTTGACCTAAATTAGGATTTGCAACTTTAATTGAATTGCAAAATTTAATCCATCTCCAAGTGGAATCAATATCTTCATCTGGATTATCAAACCAAATAGTTTGTATTTCATTTTTCTTTCGTAAAAAATTTTTAACAGCAGTACTTTTACCATATCCCATGGAAGCTGATATAAAAAACACTGACACTTCCAACATTTGTGATAACATTTTATCTATACGAGGTCTGTTTAATATTTTAGGTCTAAAAATTTTATCAATCATAAGGCTTCCCTTCCATCTCATACAAATTCAGCATATTCCTTTCTTATTGGTTACAATTTATAAATTGTAACCACGCTCCTCACAAATTAAACATCCTTGTCAAACCGTGCTATAATTTATATAGAAATATTTTATCATATTTAAAATCCAATTTCAATTTTCATATATTTTTTTAAAAGTACTAAATTTGTTATATTCCATCCTTATTTTTCCAATGATCTTCATATCATTAATTGTCTAATTAGATGAAAAAAAATAGATTCTAAGCATCCTATAAATTTATTTTAGATGCTTAGAACCATTTTAACACATTGTCTATTCAATTAAATTATAATAATATAACCTTACTTAATAATTGATTATTTCTTTTTATAAATTCATCCATTTCACTTGCATCTAATTCCTTGTTAGCAATCTTAGCTAAATCTAAAATATGCTCACAAATAAACTTAACCTCATCCTTTTTCCCATCATCCTTATATACCTCTAAAAGTTTTTTAATAATAGCATTGTTATTATTAATTACCAAAGTTTTTTCTTCATCAAACATTCCTGGGAAACTCATTCCTGATTTTGCATACATCTTGCTCATTTGAGCCATTCTTCTCGATTCTTCAGATACAAGTATAAGTGCTGGAGTTTCTTCATTTTTTAATCCTTCTACTGATAAATTCTTAATTTTATCTCCGAGAGAAGTTTTAAATAACTCTTCAATTTCCTTATTTAATGCTTTTGCAGTCTCATCATTTTCATCAGTTTTGCTTCCTAATGTATCTGAAATATCTGAATCAATTCTGTTGAATTTAACCCCTGCTTCATGCATTTCTAAGAACGAAATAAAGTGATCATCTAATGAGCAATCTAAAATCACTGCATCTAAGTCATATTCTTTGAACATTTTAATGTACTGTGATTGTTGTTTTTCATCATTAGCATAGAAGACTTTATTTTCATGCTTTTCCTTATTAGCTTCAAGATAATCCTTTAATGTTACAAATTCACCTTTTAAATTCTTGAAGATAACTATTTCTTTTATCTTATCATAGAATTTTGGATCTCTTAAGCAACCATATTTAATGAATATTTGTATGTCTGGCCAGAACTTATTAAATTCTTCTCTGCTATTTTTAAATAAATCTACTAATTTATCTGCAACCTTCTTAACTATATGATTTGAAATTTTTGAAACCTCTTTATCATTTTGAAGGAAGCTTCTTGAAACATTTAAAGGCAAATCAGGACAATCTATTGTACCTTTTAATAATAATAAGAATTCTGGAATTACTTCCTTAATATTATCAGCAACAAACACTTGGTTGTTATATAATTTTACTTGACCTTCAGTTGCTTCAAATTCATGAGTTAATTTAGGGAAATACAATATTCCTTTTAAATTAAATGGATAATCTACATTTAAATGAATCCAAAACAAAGGTTCATTGAAATCCATAAATACTTTTCTATAGAAATCTTTGTATTCTTCATCAGTACAATCCTTAGGAGCCTTAACCCACAATGGATTTGTATCATTTAAAGGTTTTGGTGCTTCTGGCTCAACTAATTCTTGATATTCAGTTCCATCCTCATTTTTCTTTGTTTCATATTTAGGTTCTTCTTTTGGCTTATTTTCATCTTCTAAATATATTTCTGTTGGTAAGAATGAACAATATTTCTTTATTATTTCTCTAACCTTGTATTCTTCTAAAAACTCTGTACTTTCATCATCTATAAATAATGTGATAGTTGTACCTCTTGTTTTTCTTTCCTCTGAAGGTGCAATTTCATACTCAGTACCACCTGAACATTCCCATCTTACAGCTTCTGCTCCTTCTTTATAAGATTGAGTATCTATTTGTACCTTAGTTGATACCATAAAAGTTGAATAAAACCCAAGTCCAAAATGTCCAATTATATCTTTTCCTTCATCCATTTTGTCCTTGTACTTTTCCATAAAGTCAGTTGCTCCAGAAAAAGCTACTTGGTTAATGTACTTTTTAACCTCTTCTTCTGTCATACCAATACCATTATCAATAAATTTAAGAGTTTTCTTTTCCTTATTTACTGATACTGTAACCTTATATATATCATCTCCATTGTTATTTGCCTCTCCAAGAGAAACTAACCTTTGAAATTTGCTAATTGCATCACATGCATTACTTATTACTTCTCTTATAAATATGTCTTTATCAGAGTATAGCCATTTCTTAATAATAGGAAATATGTTCTCAGTATCAATTGAAATATTACCATTTTCTTTTATCATGTATAACCACTCCTCTTAATTTTTTCCCAAAAAATATTTTAGAATAAACAATAAAAATTGTCAAATAATTCTTGCTATCAAATAGTTGCGCTATTCCTAATAATCATTCGATTTTTTGCAATTTTCTCTGCAATAATTCCTAAAACCACAGCTAATAAAGCACTAGCGGCAGCCAAGGTATATCCTGGCATTAATCCATACTTCTCTATTATATTTCCAATTATCATAGGAGAAAGTGCACCACCACTCATTATTATTATTGATAAGGTTGAGTTTAATCTACCTCTATGAGATGCCGGAGAATTATTGGAAATAAAGGCAGATGAATTTGCTGCTCCAATTATCTCTCCAAAAGTCATAAGCGAAACCGCCATAATAAACAACGGCATAGAACCTATGCATCCAAACATAAAAAAGGAAATTACATATATAAAGTTCCCTAAACATATATTCATTAATTCCGAGAATTTTTTAGTTAGTTTCATTAGGAAAGGCGTTCCAATTATTACAATCGTCCCATTTACAGCTCCTAATAACGCAAACATACTTGCTCCATCACTTCCATATATCTTTCCAAGTTGAAGCGGCAAAGCAAAAGGCCACTCTGCATATGTAAAATTTCTAAAAAACATAATCATACAAAATACAAGAAGAATTGGCCTACTCATTAAAATTTTAAATACTGAGCCTTCTACATTATCTTCTAACTCATTTCTTTCTTCCATTTTGTTTTCTTCTTCATTCTCTATTGTACTTTTATAAATTGTTTTCTCTTTAATTAAGACCATAACAAGAACCATAGAAATTATAGTTGTAACTGCATCACCAATAAATACTAATGATAGATAACTTTTATATAGAAACCCTCCAATAATTGGTCCAATAGCAAACCCAATATTTATTCCCATATATAATAAGGAATATGAAACTTTTCTATTTTTAGTATTTGTAACATCTGCTTGCAATGCATCATACGCTGTAAATGCCATTGAATAAAGGCAGGATGATGCTATCATCATTTTAGCCGTAAGCATTGATATTGGTATAATTCCACATAAAATAATCAAAACAGCACCTAATGATTGACATACAACTATTACTTTTTTACGACCAAAGGAATCAACCATTTTTCCACCTATCACCAAACCAATCCCCTGCAAACATGATTGCAATGCAATAAAGCTTCCAGATTCAGCTGAAGACATACCAAATTTTTGTGTTAAAATAAGCGTCATCAAAGGGCCAACAAAGGATCCAAGGCAATTTATAATTCTCCCAATAAAAAGAATATAAATTTCCCTCGGTAGTCCCCTATACTGCTCAAAACTTTGTCTAATTTTAAACATAACATCTCCTTTCAATGATATTAAGACATGACAACTAAAATTATCAAGATATTCTCCTTCTCTTAATATCTAATAATTATCATGTCAATACATTTTTTCCATTAAGTAATACTTAATCCAAAATTATACAACTTTTTGAAACATAATGCAAATCCTATAAAAAATTAAACACTTCATCTACAAATAAATTAACTAATTTAGGATCAAATTGACTTCCAGAGTTTCGCTTTAATTCTTCTATCGCAAACTCCTTTGTTAATGCTTTTCGATAACTTCTATCACTAGTTATTGCATCATATGTATCTGCAATTGATATAATGCGTGCTTCCATAGGAATTTCTTCACCTTTAATCCCCTTAGGATATCCACTTCCATCCCATCTTTCATGATGGGAAAGTATATACTCTGCAATATCTGATAATTCATTTACTGTACTTAATATTCTAAATCCAATTTCAGGGTGTCGCTTAATTTCATTATATTCTTCAACTGTAAGTTTTCCTGTCTTATTAAGAATACTTTCTGCTATTGCTACTTTTCCTATATCATGCAATAATCCAGCTGTTTTTAACTCTTGAACTCTTGTCTCTGGTAACTTGAGCCTCATCCCCATAGCTTCACATAATTGTGATACTCTAATTGAATGCTGTTCTTCATTCCTATTCTTTTCATTAAGGGTATTAATTATTGTACTAACAGTTTTTCCCCTCATATTTGAACTTTCAAAAAGCTTTCTTTTATACATATAATCTTCAGCTTTTCTAAATATATCTTGGATATTCTCTTCCACATTATGTTTTGTCTCATATCCAAAAGAAATAGACAAATCTATATTCTGTATTTTTTCCTCTTTAGCTAAACTATTAATATTTTTAATAATCCTTTCTGCTTCATCGGTATCTGTTTTAGGCATCAAAATAACAAATTCATCTCCGCCTAACCTAACGATAATATCTTGAGGTCTACAGCCTTCTTTTATTATTTGTGCTGTTTTTCTAATTAACTCATCCCCCACAACATGACCAAAAGAATCATTAATTAATTTCAAGCCATTTACATCACCTAAAACTATGGTCAGAGGAAAATTGTTTTTCACATCTAACCTAATCAATTCATCCTCATAGAAACGTCTATTATATAGTCCTGTTAATTGATCATTATAACTTAAGTATTGCAAACTTTCTTCTAATTTCTTTCTAACAGTTATATCTCTTAATATAGCTAATACTTCATTTTCTCCATTCTTAACCATTCTTATTTCAAAATAGCCTTCAATTCCTTCATCAATTAACTTATACTCAAAACTTTGTAAATCACCGGTTTCAAATAAACGTTTTAAACTTTTATCAGCTAGTTCAGCCACTTCATTTGGCATAATTTCTGCAATACTTCTTCCTATAAATTTTTCTCTTGATACTAATAGCAAATTATCATCATCGGTTTCACATCCTATAAAAACACCTTGAAAATTGATAATAAACAAGACATCTGGAATAGCTTTAATAATTGCTCTACTCTTTTCTTCGCTTTTATTTAGTTTTTGCTGCTCTTCATTTATTTGTTCATATTGACTTCGTAATTCCTCTTCATAAGCAGCTAATTGCTGAGCATAAGCTTCAAGCTCTTCATGAGTATTATTAAGTTGTCGTTCTACAAAATATATTTTTTTCAAAAATGTTCCAATTAATAAATAGAGAATGATTGTTGTTACAATTATATATAGAAAACCTTTATAAATACTGAATTTTAATATTCCATTCTGATCCTTTACAATTATTGCAATAATTGTATCTGAAAAATAAATCCAAACAATACCAATTATAGCGTATATTAAGCATATCTTTATATTTTGACGTTTGAATGAATACTGATTGCTTGAAAAAAGTGAATAAATTTTATTTCTAATCCACATAATCATATTAATTCTCCTAATTTAAGAAACTATTCTCTATTTATACTTTTTTTACATACATTTTAGCAAATTATATCTTATATTATGAAAATATTCAATAATATTTAGAGACTATTGCAACTCACGTTACAATAGTCTCCAAACTTTATTTATTATACCCAATCTCAGTCTACATATTACTAAATTTCTTCTATAATCCTTGCTACCCACTTACATAAATCTATAGAAGCCTTTTGAGCTATTTCTACTACTCTATCATGAGAATGTTTTACTTTTTGTATTCCTGTAGCCATATTAGTTATGCAAGCTATTCCAAGTACATCCATTCCTAAATAATTTGCAACTATAGTCTCAGGTACAGTTGACATTCCAACTGCATCAGCTCCATGACGTCCAATCATCACTATTTCTGCTGCAGTTTCATAATAAGGTCCCATAAATCCTGCATAAACTCCTTCTGCATAATTTATTTTTAATTCCTCTCCTATTTTCTTTGCCTTATCAATAAATTCTAACTTAAAAGGCTCTGACATATCAGGGAATCTTGGCCCAAGTCTCTCATCATTTATTCCAATTAAAGGATTATCTCCAAATAAATTTATAAAGTCATTAATGATCATTAATGTTCCTGGCTCAAAACTTTTATTTATTCCACCACAAGCATTAGTTACAACGATTTTTTCTATACCTAATTTTTTCATTACATATATTGGATATGTAACTTCCTTCATTGTGTAACCTTCATAGTAATGAAATCTTCCCTGCATTAACATTACTTCTATTCCATTAATTTTTCCAAATACTAACTTACCTTCATGTCCTTTAACTGTTGACACAGGAAAGTTTGGAATATTCTCATAAGGAATTTCTTCTACTTCTTTTACTTCACTAACCAAATCTCCTAACCCTGTTCCAAGGATTACTGCAATTTTAGGCTTTCTATTAACCTTACTGTTAATGTATTCTACTGATTCCATTATTTTATCGTACATAATTTTTCCTCCTACTTTAATAAGTTTATGTATACTACTATATAATTTACTATATTTTAGATAATAATTCTATAATCACTAATAAAAAAGCATACTAAAACTAATTTAAATTTTTAATATGCCTTAATATATATGTTACATTGATCAATTGTCAATGCTCAATAATCAATGTATTTTGATTTCCACTTAAAGTCTTTAATCTTTCAATAATTACTTTTTCAATGCATATTTATTCTATAGATATCCCAATTAATAATCAAACTTATAAATGGAATATAAATGCATCATTAAGAAATTATAATCGTAACACTACACTAGAAATTAGATACATTTTTCTGGAAGCAGGCATGTGAAATTGAGCTGTTGAAGGGTATTAATGGGGGCTTGTTTCATTTCAGCTTGTCCAAAAGTGAATGTCCAAAAAGTAAGTGTCCAAATTTTATATTTGGAAACACGAACTTTCTCCCTGGAGCTTTTATATTTGGAAACATGAACTTTCTCCTTGGGGATTTTACATCTGGAACACGCTGAAATGACGACAAGCCGCCATTTAGAACCTTCCAGCGAAAATTTCATTAGTCCTGTGGAAGATAAATGTATCTGATTTCGGTAATTGTTGCATAATTCTGATTCTCGCTTTGGATTAATAACTAATTATATTCATTTGCAACTACATTCTTGTAAGCTATATAAGTTGCATATAAGTATCCGCCATAAACTATAACCATTATCAAAGCTGTAACTAAAATAGATTTTAACTGGTCTGAAGAACCTAATACAATTAAATAATTGTTTACCACTTTTATTCCAACATAAGAATGGACTACTGAAAGACCTAATGGTAATGTAAAGAATATTGCCACTTGCTTAAATATACTTTTATTAATCATCTTCTTAGTTGCACCTATTTTTCTTAGAGCTCTATATCGTTCTATTGATTCATTACACTGAGATAATTGTTGAAGTGCTAATACTGCTGCACTTGCTAGTAAAAATACTATTCCTAAATATACAGCTATAAATAATATTAATGCTGATACGCCTCTATTGGCCTCATATGCCATTTCCCTTGTAAACCCATAAATATTATAATTAGCTTTTTCACTTTCATTGCCAGCATTATAGGTAAAATCATTGAGTATAGTAGTTAATTCTGCTTTAGCTTTTTCTTTATTGTCTCCAGTAAAATTCAAGTTCACCATTTGTTCTGTTGGTTTCAAGCCTTCCACTAAATTATCTGGAACGATTAAGGTTAATAAACTATCACTTGAAGGTGAAGTTGAAAAAGCCTCCTCATTAACTTTCTTTTCTTTAAGGTTAAATTCCTTATTTCCAAGTTTTATTGAGTTTTCATTATTTACAAACTTAGTTAATAATTCTTTTAACGGTTCGTAATTCGAGGATACTAAAATTTCATTATCCTTAAGATTTATTTTTGCTTCACCTTTTAAGTTTCTCATGTCATTATATTCAGATACTTTAATCATACTTAGTTTTTCAAAAATCTTCATATTTAGCACACCTTTTTGATCATCAGTAACTGCATACTTATTCAATAAATCTTTTGCACTTGCATTATATTCATAACTTGCAATAGTGAAATACTTAATATCCTTATCTAAATCCAAATTCAACTGTTTTAAAACATCAATTGTTGAAGGCACCTCATTGCCTTTATTGCTAGATAATACAATAGATGCATCAAAGGGTGTTTGATTTTTCAATGTACCTTCCATAGAATTTTTAATGCTAAGCCCTGATGCTAGAGTACCTATTGTCACAAGAAGCATTAAACAAATTATTGTCATAGAAATGAAATTAGTATTAAACTTACTTGAAATCTGCCTTATATTAAATATATTTAATTCACTTAAATACAAATTTTCATTTTTTTGAAGTAGAAAAAATGCAGCTGATGCAATTCCATAAAAGAAAAGTCCAGTTCCCAAAATTCCAAGGGCTATAGATGCTTTAAATCTATTATCATAGAAATTTAAGCCAGCCTTATTTACTAAATAGTAAGCATAGCCTAAAACAATTATTGAAAGAATTAAAATAAGTGCTGCTAAAAAAGGATTTCTAATCTTTACCCTTTCATTTTTCTTGTCTGCACATAATAAATCAATCAATTTATATCTTGAAACAATAATTACATTAAATATCATTACTAATAAATACATTATTGCAAAGTATAAGATTGTTTTTAATATAGCTTTTGTTGATACTACAAAGCTATATTTTGTCATTTGCATTGCAAAAAGTTTAGCGGTAAAAATTGATAATACTTGTGAAAATAGTAGTCCAAGTAATAATCCAGCCACTAAGGATATTATACCGATGTATAAAGTTTCAAAAAATAATATCTTTGACATCTTTCTTTTGGCCATTCCTAAAATCATATATACTCCAAATTCTTTTTTTCTTTTACTAATCAAAAATTTAGTTGCATATATTATTAACCCACCTAAAATAACAGAAACTCCTATTGATATAATTGAAATCATTTGTTCCATTACTTTAACGTATCCTGCCTGACCTTTACTCATATCAGCCATTACAGATTGAGATTCAATTGAGTTAAAGCTATAAAATATACATACTGCAAAAGTTAAAGTCAAAAAATATATAGTATAATCCTTAAAGCTTTTCTTTACATTGTTTAGAGCCATTTTAGAATACATCTTTAGAATCACCTCCAAGAAGAGTTACAATTTCAATAATCTTATTAAAAAAATCTTTTCTAGAATCTTCTCCCCTGACTAATTCATTAAAAATCTTTCCATCTTTAATAAACAATATTCTATGAGCATAACTTGCTGTAAAAGCATCATGAGTTACCATCAAAATAGTAGCTTCTAATTCTTTATTTAATTTTTCAATAGAAGTTAAAAGCAATTTTGCAGCTTTAGAATCTAAAGCTCCTGTTGGCTCATCCGCTAATATAAGCTTTGGATTATTTACTATAGCCCTAGCTGATGCAACCCTTTGCTTTTGTCCTCCTGACATTTGATATGGAAATTTGTTTAGCACTTCTGTTATTTCTAAGCTTTCAGCTGATTTCCTAACTAATTCATCAACTTCTTTTCCTCGCTTACCGGCAATTGTCAAGGCTAATGCAATATTTTCATATGCAGTTAATGTATCTAATAAATTAAAATCTTGAAATATAAATCCAAGCTTATCTCTTCTGAATTTTTCTAATTTCCTACTTTTTAATCTTGTAATATCATCTTCATCTATTATTATTTCTCCAGTAGAAACTTTATCTATTGTTGAAATACAATTTAACAAAGTAGTTTTCCCACTACCAGAAGGCCCCATAATTCCAACAAATTCTCCTTTTTGAACTTTAAAGCTTATATTATCAAGTGCTTTAGTCACATTGTCTTTACTTCCATAATACTTTTCTACATTTTGTACGTTTAAAATATTTTCCATAATTGTTCCTCCGTTTTCTAATTAAATTGGATTTTTCTAACTCCATGACTATATTCTAATATCTAGCACCTTTTTTTCATATTGAATTAGCTTTCATATATCTTTCATTATTGTAAGGTAAATTAAATAATAATCATAAAATATAGAGCACCTACTTATTCAAATAAGGTAAGTGCTCTACATTTAATGAATTAATTTTGTATTTTTTCTTCTATTTTACTTTCATTTTTCCTTTGATTTTCTAGTTCGGCTGCTTGTAATAGACCTGGTGCATTTTCTTTTATAAATAAATATTCTTCAGCCTTTACAGCAGCATTATTTTCTATTTTTTCTGCTATTAAATATACATTAAACATCTTCTTATGTACTTTTTGAAAATTCTTAATAATTTTCGAGAAATCTTCTTTTTTGTGTTTATCAGCTTTTAAAATTGATTTAAAGCACTTCTTTTGTACTGATAGGATCTTCTCCTCTTCAACTTTCATCAGCTATTCCCCCCAAAATTATCCATTACTTATATTATCGAGTAATATTAGGGAATATTAACTCAAATTATCAAAACAATCATTATTTAAAATTTCAATTACTAATTGCTACTATTTTATATTTGAAAAGTCTCCAATTGGGAAAATTATATTAACCTCAGTACCTTCACCTTCTACAGATCTTAGGGATATTCCAAGTCCTAACTTTTCACAAAGTTTTTTGCACAAATAAAGACCTATCCCAGTAGATTTCCCATACTTTCTTCCATTCTCACCTGTAAAGCCTTTATCAAAAACTCTATTTATCTCATTTTTAGGAATACCAATTCCGTTATCCTCAATTGTTAATATGATATTTTCTTTTCCAAACGTTGTATAAGCTTTTAAATGAGCATTATTAGTCTTATTATATTTTATTGAATTAATAATAATTTGATTTACAATAAATATTATCCACTTAATATCTGTAATCACTTTTCCAACCACTTGTTCAATGTCTACAGATATTTTTTTATTTATAAAATCCCTCCTATTATTTCTAATTACCTCTTGAATTGCTTCCTTTATTTCAAATTCTCGTACTATATAATCCTTGCTTACATCAGTGCTTCTAGAATAATACAGCGCTTGATTTATATAGCCTTCAATTTTTCTAAGTTCATCTCCTAAAGCATTTTTATCTTTGCTTTCACTATTTTCTATAATTAATTTTGATGATGATATTGGCGTTTTTATTTCATGCACCCAAGCTTCAATATACTCTCTATATTCCTGTTGAAGATGTTTATAAAAATTAACATGCTCATGCATATTTCTATTACAGTCACTTAATGTTTCATATATAACTCTTCCTTCATAAAAATTTGGTGATTTTATTAATTCAGGCAACAGATACTTTTTATCCAAATTTTCAATAATTGAATTGATATTATCAAAAAAACTTTTCTTCTTAAAGTAATCTATTATTATATACACGGTCAAAGGCAAAAACCAAATTAAAAAAACAACAAACATTATAACTCCAGAGACATTAATTATCCCCATAATAACAAGAATTAACGAATATACTATTAAATTAATTACAATATATGGAGCCTTTGAAAGAAAATATTCCTTTGTATTCATAACAAAATATAACCTAATCCTCTCTTAGTCTCTATTCCATCTTTAAACCCTATCTCTTGAAGTTTCTTTCTTAATCTTGTAACATTCACTGACAATGTATTATCATCTACATAAATATCTGAATTCCATAGATAATCCATTAAGTCATCTCTTTTAACTATTCCACCTTTATTTTTCATTAGACAAAGAAGTATTCTAAGTTCATTTTTTGTTAGATCAATTTTTTCTTCTTTAAAACTTACACTTCCATTTGTTATATTTAACTTTAATCCCTTATGTTCAACTATTTCAGAAGCCGAATTGCCTCCTGAAGTTCTCCTTAAAACTGCTGCAATTCTTGCAAGAAGTATTTGAGTATTATATGGTTTTGTAATAAAGTCATCAGCTCCAAGATTCATACTCATAATTTCATCCATTTCACTATCTCTGCTTGTTACAATTATTATAGGTATATCCTTTTGTTTTCTAATTTCCCTGCATATATAATATCCATCATAGTAGGGAAGATTTATATCAAGTAAAATTAAATTTGGTTCCTCTTTTAAAGCTATTTCAACTATATTTTCAAAGTCGCTTGGTCCATAAGCTTCATATCCATATCTTCTTAAAAATTCAATAAGTTCATTTTTTATATTTTCATTATCCTCTATCAACATAATCTTAGCCATATTAAACCTCCTTTAAACAACTGTATGCATAACCAATAAATTTATTATTGATTATGCATACATAAATAAGATACCATAAATTAGTAAAAATTTATATAGTTATAGAGTAAATTTTTCAATTTGATTTATCATTGAAGCTGTCTTTTCTTTTAATAACTTAGAGGTTCCTTCTACTTTATCTGAAGAAGTTATCATATTTTGAGTTGTAGCTGAAATTTCTTCTGCTGAGGCAGAATTTTCTTCTGCAACAACTGAAGTATTTTCTGCAACAGAAATAATATTATTCTTACTCTTATTTACTTCTAATATAGAATTATTAATTTCACTAACCTTAGGTATAATAGCTTCTATTGAAACAATAATATCTTTAAACGAATTTATTGATGTATCTATAATAGAAATCTGCTTTGAAAGAGCTTCATTTGCATCAGTAGTAGTTTTTGTTACTACATTGGTTTCATTTTCTATAGAACTTATTAATTCATTAATATCACTCGAAGAATTCTTTGATTGCTCAGCTAAATCTCTTATTTCCTCAGCAACAACAGAAAATCCTTTTCCTGCTTCTCCAGCTCTTGCTGCTTCAATTGCTGCATTCAAAGCTAAAAGGCTTGTTTGTTCAGCTATATCATTCAATAAAACTGTAATTTCAGTTATAGCTTTAACGCTATTAGTTAAATTTGATATTTTTGAAGTTACTTCATTAAAGGAATTTGATATATCTCCTATTGAACTTATTAACTGTGTTAATTCCTTATTACTATTTTGAGCTTTAGCACTTATTTCCTTAGTACTACTATCTACACCACTTATAGTCGTTGCAACATCATCTAGTGTTACTCCAAAAGAATTTAAAGAGCTATTCATAGTTGAAAGTTCTGCTGCTTGATTACAAGAACCTTGAGCAACAGCCTCTATTGCATTTGATATTTCTTTTGTTGAATTATTCATTTCCTCAGATAGATTAGACAGAGAACTAGCTTGTTCAGATATCAATCCTGAATCTGATTCAATATTTTTTAAGATATTTGCAATTGAATCAATAGTTTTTTTCAAGGCTGCATTCATAACACCAAACTCGTTTTTCAAGCTTGTATCAATTTCAATGGTAAAATCACCTTCTGATAAAGTTTTTAATTTAGCTGTAAATTCTCCTATAAGATTTTTTATAGCTACAGCCACTATCAATGAAATTATTGATAATATCAATAAAGATAATCCAAATATAATGCCAAATATAATCATATTATTGTGGTAAAGCTTTCTTGCTTCATCGTTTTTTATATTAGCAGCATTCTTTTGATAATCTACAAGATCAGTAATATTTTTAGCCAAATCTGATCCGTATTTTCCCATGTCCACATTAGTTATTTGTTTATCTGGTGTTAATCCTTGTTTTCTTTGTTCTATAATATTAGGTATAAAGGAATAGTAGTGTTCAAATGCTGTTTTAGCATCATTAACTAGTTTTGCTTCATTTTCATCACCTTTACTTGCAACTGTTTCTTGCTCAATTATAGTAGTTATATTATCATGAAGTTCTAGCATTGATTTTTCATTAGCAGGATCAAAATCCCTATCAATTATTTTTGTTAACGTGTTCCGTAAAACACCCATATATCCATTAACGTCTCCCCAATCCTTCAGTTTAGGAATGACATCACTATTAATTTGATTTGTTAAATTATACATCTTATTAGTGCTAAAGTAACCTACCCCTCCAATAGCAACTGTTCCTATAAGCGACAAGAACCATATTAATATTATGGTTTTAGTTATTTTAACATTTCTCAATGTTTTTGAATTTATCTTCATAAATAAATTCCTCCGTTCTGTGTTTTATAAATTATATTATCTACTTCTTTATATTCGTAAATATAAGAAAAAACTTCACTATAAGTGAAAAATTTACAGAGCAGGTTAATAACAAACCTGCTCTAATAGAATTTTATATTATTAATATTCAGTTCTAATATTTCTAACACCACATGATATAGCAAAGTTAATTATAAAGTAAGTTCCTGCTATAGCTCCAAACAATAAAAATATTTGGGATGATGAGACAAAACTTCCCATGAGAATCATACCTTTTCCTGTAAATTCCTCTATTCCAACTGCCCATAAAAAGGATGTATCTTTTATTACAGTAACTGCCTGTGATAAAAATGTGGGAATACAGCGTCTAAAACTTTGAGGCAAAATAATATATCTTAATGCTTGGAATTTCGAAAAACCTTGTGAATAAGCTGCTTCATATTGCCCCTTACTTACAGAATTCATCCCACCTCTAAATATTTCTGCCATAACTGCTGAAGTAAATAGTGTAAATGATAGAATTCCTGAATACATAGGTTTTATTGGAACTAAAAATCTAATAGATAATATCCATAATAGTAATGGAGTATTTCTAAAAATTTCTATATATACAGCTGCAAATCTTCCTAAGATTCCTTTTGAAAAATTTCTTAAGACGGCAAGAATAGTTCCAAAAAACATACTAAGGATAATTGATACTAGGGCTATAGTTAATGTTAATTTTATTCCTTGCATTAAAAACATCAAATTGGTTTGATTAAATACTGTTGACATAATTATAGCCCTCCTTCCGCCGCAACAGTTTGTGCAGCTATAGATTTTTCAATATTAATTGACGATTTCTTTTTTTCTCTTAGCTCAAGTTTCCTTGAAAACATTGCAAGTGGATAACACAATATGAAATAAAGTACACCTGTTATCACATATGCTGGCCCATAGTACATATTTGAACTTGACCATGAATCAGCTGTATACATTAAGTCTCCTCCTGCAATCATTGCTAATATAGATGTATTTTTTATTAGATTTACTAACTGATTTGCAAGTGGCGGTATTATTATCTTTACTGTCTGTGGTAATATTATATATCTCATTGTTTGAATGTGTGAAAAACCTTGTGATTTTGCAGCCTCAAACTGTCCCTTTGGTATTGATGTTATACCAGTTCTTACAACCTCAGATATATATGCTCCATGATATACCCCTACTCCAAGTACTCCTATAAGGAACACTGGCAATACTATTTTTACATATGGCAAACCATTAAATAAGAAGAATACTTGAATTACAAGGGGCGTATTTTGAATTATCTCAACATATATTCTACTTATAATTTTTAAAAATTTGATTTTACTTGTAGATAGCATTCCAAAAATGACTCCAAGTATTAGGGCCAGTATAAGCCCTAATATTGATACTTCAAGTGTTGTTATAAATCCCTCAATGAATATGCTAAAGTCTTTAAAAAGTGCTTCCCATTTAAATAACGAAAAAGGTCCATTCATTACTTAATTTCCCACTTTGCAATTAATTTATCCATTTCACCAGAAGATTTCATATCATTTACTACGCCATTTATAACTTTAGCAAGTTCAGTATTATCTTTTTTACTTGCAATACCATATTCTTGAGGATTATATCTATCATCTAAAATCACTGTTGAATCATCTACATACCCATTTAAAATAGATGCATCAACTGCAAAACAATCAATTCTTCCTGAATCTAATGCTGCCTTAAGTTCTGGATAGCCACCAAGTTCAGAATATTTAAGGGTGATGCCTTGCTTCTTTGCTTCATCTTCTAGAGCCGCTTTAGTTGTAGAGCTTTGAGCCACACCTATAGTTTTTCCATTTAAATCTTTTAATGATTTTGCTCCAAGACTCTTTTTAACAAGTAATCCAACTCCATCTTTTATATAAGAGTCTGAGAAATTATAACTTTTCTTTCTTTCATCTGTAATAGTAAATGTCGCTGCAACCATATCTACTTCGCCATTATCAAGAAGTGGACCTCTTGTCTTAGCTGTAACCCCTTGAAATTCAACTTTGTTTTCATCACCTAATAATTTCTTTGCTACTGCTTTTGACAAATCAATTTCAAAACCTTCAGTTTGCCCACTTTGAGGATTTTTATATCCATATTTAGGTACGTCGACTTTTACCCCAACTTTAAGTACCCCTCTATCTTTTATTGCTTGTATCTCTTTTGCTTCAGAGCTACTTCCCCCTGAACTGCTTGCTGTTTGTGCTGAGCTGCAGCCTGACATCATAATACACATTCCTAATCCTAATGCTAAAAATACCTTTTTCAATTTCATATATAGCTCCCCTTTTTTATAATATTATTTATCTTATTACTTTGTTTAAAAAGCTTCTTGCTCTTTCATTCTTTGGATTTGAAAAAAATTCATCTGGAGTTCCTTCTTCTATTATTTGACCTCCATCCATAAACACAATTCTATCTGCTACTTGCTTTGCAAATCCCATTTCATGAGTTACAACCACCATTGTTATATTTTCCTTTGATAATCCCACTAAAACATCCAAGACTTCTTGAATCATTTCTGGATCTAATGCTGATGTAGGCTCATCAAATAACATTATCTTTGGATGCATATTAAGTGCTCTTGCTATTGCTACCCTTTGCTGCTGACCTCCTGATAATTGACTTGGATAGGCATTTGCCTTTTCCTCTAGTCCTACTTTTTCTAAATACTTCAATCCAGATTCTTCTGCATCCTTCTTACTCACATTTTGAAGTTTTATTGGTGCCAGTGTTAGATTCTCTAATACTGTCATGTGTGGATATAAATTAAATTGTTGAAAAACCATTGCAGTTGATTGCCTCACCTTAGCCAATTCTTTCTTTAAGCTTAAATCACACTCATCTACAGTAACTTTTCCTGATGTAGGTTCTTCTAAATAGTTCATACATCTTATGAGTGTTGATTTACCAGATCCACTTGGTCCTATAACAACCAGTTTTTCCCCTTCCTCCACTGTTAAACTAACATTTTTCAATACATGAACATCCCCAAAATTTTTAACTATATTATCTAATTTAATCATTTCTTGCCCCCTTGATTTTTTTCATAGCTCACTTTACACTATCATAATTTTAAAATTAAACATTCTTATACAATCGCATATACAAATCTTTATCCCCACATCTTCAAAATTCAATTACACTCTTATTAAATTAAACATTCTTTACTTTATTATCTTTTAATTATCACTAGCATAAATTTCTTTTAAGCGTTCAGTTAATCGTATGTTTTCACCATAATCAACTGGACAATCAATAATAACTGGGACAGTTTGCTTAAATGCCTCTTCTAGTGTTGGTATTAAATCTTCAGCCTTTTCAATACGATATCCCTTAGCATTCATACCTTCTGCTAATTTCACAAAATCCGGATTAGTGAAATCCACATAGCAGCTCTTACCATATTGTTCAAGTTGCTTCCATTTTATAAGTCCATAGTTGCTATCATTAAAGATTAGAGTTACAAATGGAGTTCCTATACGAATAGCTGTTTCAATTTCTTGAGAATTCATCATAAAGCCTCCATCCCCAGCAATTGCAAGCACCTTCTTATCTGGATTTATTAATTTTGCTGCAACTGCACCTGGTACCCCAATTCCCATAGTTGCAAACCCATTAGATATTATGCAAGTATTTGGTTTATAACAATTGTAATGTCGTGCTATCCACATTTTATGTGCCCCTACATCTGAAACTACAATATCCTCTGCTCCCATAACTGTTCTTACATCTGCCAATATTTTTTGTGGCTTCATAGGAAATGACATGTCCTTTGAATAGCTTTCATTTTCCATTTCAAGTTTTTCCTTAATGTCTAAAGCATATTTAGGCTCATCTTTTCTAGAAGTTCTTCTTGCAACCTTCAAAAGTGAATCTGAAATATCACCAATTACTTCTACTTTTGTTTGATACAATTTATTAATGTGTGCTGACCTTGTGTCAATGTGTATGATTTCTATATCCCCTTTAGGATTCCACTTTGACGGTGCATATTCAACAATATCGTATCCAACTGCTATCACCATGTCTGCCTTCTCAATTAATTTATTTACATAATCTTTTTGTGGAATACCGATAGTTGCTATAGAATAAGGATTATCGCAAGGGATAATTCCTTTTGACATCATCGTCATGACAACGGGAATCTTTAAATCTGTTGCAAATTTAGTTAATGCTTCACTAGCTTGTCCTCTAACTGCACTGCTTCCAGCCAATATTATAGGATTCTTTGCTTTAAATATTGCAGCAGCAGCTTCTTCAATAGTATCAAGTTCCGCTAGTTCCTTTGGTGGTATTTTTTTTATTAATGGCTTTTCACAATCTTCAACTGGCATCTTAGCTATATTAACAGGTAAATCTATATGACATGCACCTGGCTTTTCACTTTCTGCATATTTAAAAGCAATTCTTACAATTTCATTTACTGTATTAGGTCGAACTATCATCTTTGTTCTCTTTGTAATTGGTTCAAACATCTTACATAAATCTAAGAATTGGTGTGAAGTAATGTGCATCCTTTCAGTTCCAACCTGACCAGTAATTGCAACAAGTGGTGCTCCATCACTATGAGCATCTGCAACCCCAGTAACCAAATTAGTTGCCCCTGGCCCTAAAGTAGCTAAGCATACTCCTGCTTTTCCTGTTAGTCTGCCATATATATCTGCCATAAATGCTGCACCCTGTTCATGCCTAGTTGTAATGAATTTAATAGATGAATCATTAATTGCATTCATGACTTCCAGATTTTCCTCACCTGGGATACCAAAAATATATTTAACGCCTTCTTCTTCCAAACATTTGACTAATAGCTGTGCAGTATTTAAACTAACTTTTTCTTTTCCTCTGCTATTCTCTTCCATAGTTCTTTCTCCATTCCAATGATAATTTTTATAGGTTTCTTCAACAACGTGGCTGCACCACATTTGAATTCATAAGCCTTTCAAATTTCTAAAATCATATTTTTTCTATATAACCAAAAAGGAGCCTTGGCATGTACACCAAAGCTCCTTTGCTTCTACTTATCTTGAATAAGATTATATATTTCCAAAGTATTTAAGTCAATGAGATTTATCATTTTGTGTTTTCTGTAGTTTTCTGTAGTTTTTAAATATGTTTTAATTTAATATCTTAATCAATATTCCTTCTATAAACTTTTTGGTATTAATTTTTCCTTGAATAAAAGATGGATGTTTCAAATGTTTAATTTCTTGCTTCACCTGCTTAATATCAAATAGGGAGTATGCATATTCTTTATATAAACTGTTCTCTTCATTTTCAATTCCAAAACTGGCTAATGAAGTCATTGCCTTAGTAATAGTTCTTCTAATACGCTGCTCCATAGATTTGCAATTAATAGAAGCTAACATATCCCCATATAGCTCTCTTGCAACGTCCATATATACTCCTTTAAGTTGGTAAGGCTTTGATGGACTAGCTTGTTTTTTACTTACTATATTCAATATAACAAGCTTAAGTTCATCTACTCCTGCAGTGCCTACAATATTTATATCTGAAAAAATACTCATTAATTTATCTTCTAATGAATCTTCTGATTCCTTTTTTGAACTTTGATTTTTTTCAATATTTTCTTGAAGAACTACACTCTTAATCATAGAAATGGACTTTTCTAATTCAACTTGCTTTTTCACATTAGTAATTACACTTATTGTTTCAATCATATTTATAGGTTTATTTATATAAAAAAGTATCCCGCTCTTATATGCATTTGAAATCATTTCTCCCTCTTCAACTTGAGATATCATTATAACTTTCCCCTTATATCCACTACAAATAATATTCTTTACAATTTCAATACCATCAACTTCTGGCAATAATAAATCAATTAGTATAATATCAGGATTAATTTTTAAAATAGTATCCTTTGCATTTTTTCCTGTTGTCAATATTGATAATACCCTGCCTAATTGATTTTTCTTAATAGTTTGCTCTAAAATCTTGCATATTGCTATATCGTCATCAATAACTATAAATGTTGTTTCCATAAACAGCTCCCCCTATTAAATATTGCACATTGTATAATCAATGTAGCAATTTATGTTTACACTTCATAATTCATACTGAAAAGCCCTCGACTTTTCATAAAATATATATTATAGCAATCCCTAAAAGGATTTCTTTCTCAACTAGTTTCTTATCACCTACAACTTTACAATTGGTATCTTAACAATAAACTTTGTTCCCATACTAACCTGACTTTTTACTTCTATTGAACCACCTAAATCATCAATGAGATTTTTTACATGACACAGTCCTATTCCTGTAGACATAGCTCCAGTATCCTGATTAAATTTAGTTGAAAATCCAATATTAAAAATATATGGTAATACATCTTCCTCAATGCCTGTACCATTATCACAAACTATAAGTGCAAGTTCTTTTTCTGATATTTCACCGATTACACTAATCGTACTCTTATCATCACATGCTTCAATTGCATTAATAATCAAATTATTCAAGATTGCAAATACATCATAATACCTTCTTATATAGATATCTTTTTCTAATTTGAATTCTATGAAAATATTAGGATTTATACTTTCTATCTGTCTTTTAGTGTTATCCGATATTATAGAAAAAATTTCCGAGACTGACATATATTCAGTTTTCTCAACGTTCTCCACCAATGCATTAATACCTTTAAGCACGCGATCATTATTTTTTCTAATTTCATGAGCATTTTGCGCTATAGATAAAGCTTTAGTTGAAACTTGTGCTTCACCTTTAGTCATTTCATACAAATTATAAGCTTCCTTCATAACATTATTTAAGTCATTAGTAGATTTTTGTAAATAAAATGCTTCTGCATATATCTTTGAAACCATTAAATTTAATTCCGCGTAACGTTTCTGGTGTTCTGATTTTTTAATATATAACTTTTGATAATTGTATATTAAAAAAATCATACATTGTATAAAAGCACGTATAATTGCAGTAAAAACTATTATCTTAATAGCATCTAAGGAAATCATGCTTCTAACCGATATCTCTATAAGGTTACATATTACATCAAAACCTAATAATGAAAGATATAAACGTAGTATTGATTTATTCTGCTTATATAGCGGAAATATTGTTCCTAACATTCCATAAACAAAATAAAATATAGCTGCTGGAGCAAATTGTATTACCACTTCCAATGAATAGCTATAAGAAGCCCATGCTAAACCAAAACTTCGAATAAGTGTAGTTAGAATCCCGCTGATTATTCCTATTATTAATGGATAAGAACGCTCTGTAATTGCAAGCACAAAACCAATTGCAACTACCCCAAGGCCTAAAACAAATCGACTGCTAAATGGGTAAATATATATTTGAGCAGAAACACTGATCAAAATAGAAAATAATATAGTATTTCTCAAACAAAGTTTAGTTTTTGCTGTTATCTTAATTTTACTTATCATCTTACATCACTCTTTTAAATAATTTATGTTTTGTTAATTTTTCACACTGTTCATTAATACTTAAAAAATATATATTTGATAGTTCTTTCAAGTTTCTAATACCCCATAATTTTCTTTTACAAAAAAATAGCAAGGACATCAAAAAGTTATGACATCCTCGCCAAAAGCATTTATACTAATTTTATTACTTATAATTATAAACTATATACTTAGTCTAAAGTCAATAGTTTTTTATAATTTCACTTTATATCCCTAGTACACGATGAAAATTTCCTTTAGTGCTTGTTTTATTATGTTTTTATTTCATTAAATTCTCGACTTAACCTGTTAATATCATTAATCAGCCTTCCATTTACCAAATAATATTTGCTAAATACAATATCATAGGAATTGTAATTAATGATAATAAAGTGCTTAAACCTACTAACTTAGCTCCATATTCATAATCCCCACCATACATTTGTGAAAACATTGGCACTGTAAGACCAACTGGAGTGGACATAGCTATTAATACAACTTTTTTGATTTCTGCTAGATTTTCTGGAAGAAATTTAAATAAAATTAATATTACCATTGGAATTACAATTAATTTTATAAAGCAAACAAAATAAGCATATTTATTATTAAACAAAGTAATAACCTTATTCTTTGCTATATATGTACCTAGTAAAATCATAGCTATAGGGGTATTAGTCTGTCCAACTAAATTAAAAGAGTTGTATAAGAAATCCGGCAATTTTATTGGTGAAATAAAAATTATCAATCCAATGACTACAGCAAGAATTCCTGGATTCAACACAATACTTTTTAAGGTAACTAAACTTTTGTTATTTGATACAAGGTAAATTCCATATGTATAACTTAAAATATTAAAACAAACTAAATATGCTGAAAGGAAAAAGACTTGATCTAAACCTATAATGCTTGTAACTAAAGGAATACCAATAAAGCCTGCATTTGCAAAACCTATTGCAAACTTATCAATCCTCTGTTCCTTCTTAAAGAAAATTTTTCCTATTAAAAATCCTATTATCATCGCAGCTAAAGAAATTATAAATGATATTCCAAGCTGAATTAACTTCTCCAATGAAAAATTCATTTGATAACGAGTTAACATAATCATAGGATTAATAACCCATACTAACAAATTTGAAAGCTGTTTTGAGCCTTCATCATTAATTAATTTTTTACGATATACAATAAACCCAATTATCATTAATACATACATAATGCTAATTTGACTTACAATCGTTGAAATAATTTCCATAATGCATCTCCGTTCATTTGAATATTTTATCTTAACGTTTATTTATAATCATATGTCGAAATATATTATATCATTTGTTACATGTATATTCTATTATATATTTTTCAAGATCAAATTGACTGCTGCATATGAGAACATTTTATGCAGGCGAATATGATTTGTTTTTTATTATTTTCTTATACACAGCTCATTTAAATAGTCCTTTTCATATATTATCCACAGATAAAAAGAAAAACCATACAAAATTAGGTATTTAATTACCTATTTTGTATGGCTTTTCGTTTAATTACTTCCAGAAACTAAAGTTCATACGTGTTGGAATTTTTTTATTAGCAAGTTCTTGTCTCATCTTAGCTATTGCTGCATTTACTTCTGTTCTTATAGCTGCTTGTTTTGTTGCATCTACAATTGTTACAGTTCCACCAATTGGTTGTTTTAAATTTTTTGTAGCAAATGCTTGAACATTGGTAAAGGTTCCAGCCTTCATAAGATCAAGCTGATAATCACCTTTCGCATTACCTAATGACATACCATTAGTTATGTTAATTGTACCAGTTCCATTATTTTCATCAAATCCCTTTGACATATTATCAACCGCTAAACAATCTGTCATATTTCTAACACCATTTGTTTGAGCTCCATATTTAGATGATCCAGAACCCATCTTAAATCCATTTCCATTACCTTTACATTTACCAATTGTTAAATCATTATCAACTGGTAGTCCATTAGCTTTATCATATGCTCCACTATAAACTGTTGCATCACCACAATGATATGCTACACAATGATCATAGGTTAAATCGCTATTTCCTACACCGAAACTATCCCAAGCATCATCTGAGTTTTCAGCTGATACACAATATGAGAATACATTCCCTGTTCCAAGGAAGAGTTTTGCTGCAAATCCATCAGCATTTCCACCACTTGTTAGTATATCAAAGTTTCTATAAGCTACACATCCAGTAACTGTATTGTTATTTGGACGTACACTAATTCCTGCTTTTTCAAGGCTATTACTTCCTGAAATTTGAAGACCTGCATCCCCATTATAGCTGAATACACAATCAATAATATTATTATCATCTGGTTTTCCTGGTACTTGCTTTGCTGCTGGTAATGTACTATTATAATTTGGCTTTATAAGCATGCCATTATCATATGCCTTTTCAATTGTAAGTCCTTGGATTGTATAATTACCTCCACTTACTCTAACACCTACATATGAATCTCCAGTTGCCTTAGGACTTGCTTTCTTAGCAGCATCTCTAAATGAAGAAAAATCTAACACTGGAGAATATCCATCTGCTGCCTTTATTGTAATACCTGAATTTACTTTATCAAGTACAAGCTGGCTTGTACAATCAAGCCTATCTGCTGCAATTTCAATTGTTTGTCCACTCACTGCTGCTGCAACAGCTGCCTTTAATTCATCAAAAGTTTTAACTGTAACAACCTCTGCAGCTTTGAAAGTTACAGCACTGCTAGTAGTAGTTTTTAAACTAGTTGTTGCTGCAAAAGTATTTACAGAAGGATTTCCTGAAACATAACAAATAGATAGAGCCATAGACACAACTGCTAATTTTGCTAATAAAGTTTTTAATTTTTTTGACATAATTCTATCCCCTTTTTTTATTATAATTTATACGTAATATTAATTTTGTATTTGTACCATTGATTAACGTCCTATTATCAATTGATGGTCACATCAATTGAGTATTCATTAAATTGAGCTGTACAATAATCCTAGTTAGAATTTATATATAGCTTTTATAGTAAATATAAACCAATCCCTTTAAAATAGTAATTGTTCACGTTAACTATAATTTCAAAAAAATTATAGTCATTATTTTAGTCTTATTTAGTTGCTGAGTTTCCTCCAACAGCCACTAAGTCAGATGTATAATTCACAATCTTATCCTTTAATTCAGTATTTATTGAATGATCAGCATCATCTGCATCTGTAAATGTCCATTTGAAATCTCCACCATCTACTCTTCCTGCATAAGCAGTAACTTTATCTTTTGCTGCTTCTGGTGAGTCTGGTGTATATGAATACATACTTGAAGCTGTATCAAAGTTGTTATAAGTATTTCCTCCACTTACTGTCTTGTAAGTGCTTGGAACTGCTTCATTTCTTGACGAAGCTAAATACGCATCAAATTGATTAGCATCTTGGTTAGCATAAACAAGTCTTGTTTCTCCTACGATTTGATTATTATATGCTTTAATTATTCCACCTGCTTCTCCTGAAAAGCCTCCTTTAGGATTTTCATAAATATCGCTGCCTTGTAACGAACTCAACATTGGATATTTACAATTTCTAAAATAGTTACCTTCTACAAAAACAGAAGAACCTTTTGTAACACCAACTCCATATTTTGAATTACCATCAAAATAATTATTGTACACGTGAACAGAACCAACCCTAATACGTGGATGTCTTGAGTCAGAATGATCAAACCAATTATGATGATAGGTTACAAAGAAATTATTTGTATCTGACATACCACAAAGTGAACTTTTACCTGAATCATGGAAATGATTATATGATACTGTAACATAAGTTGAAGTTTGTTTTATATCACAAGATCCATCTCCTTTTACTTGATCTGCATCACTTCCAGGTGCTCCATAGAAAAAGTCATTATTATGCACCCATATATTTTCATTATCTGTATCGAGTGAAACTCCATCATCCGGGAACATCATAATTCCAAGATTTCGAACTTCTACATTATGAGCATTTCTAACAAGTATTCCCCATCCATAAACTGTAGCATCTTCTCCTACTCCTTCAAGAGTCACATTATAACAGCCTTTTAATTGCAAATACCCAGAACTGTTAAGTCCATTAATATCAGAACCTTTAATTTCTCCTACCATACGAATAATAAGTGGAGATTTATCATAACCCTTTTGACGTGCTGCTAAAATATTAACAATACCAGTGCAAGTAGTTTTACTTCCCTTAGCATTTGTTATAACATCTGCTGTTATTGTATTTACATTGCTTGCTGTAATATATAATATTTTTGCATTACTTGCTACAGTACCATCATCCTTATATCCACCAGAACCTGTACCCATTGATGATTGCTTTGAAAATGCAAAACCTTCTCTTGTATTTGCATCTACTTTAAGAGTTTTTGTGATTGCTTGTGAGGAAGAAGCTTCTTGATTATTTATAATAGGGACTATTTTTATCACATAATTTCCTTGTGCTAAACCTAATACATCAGCTCTAAAATATGATTGATATTTTCTAATTAATTGATTGTCTAATTGTTTATATGTAGAATCTGATCCATTTGCTGCTTTGTAATAAACATTATATCCACTAGCCTCTTCAACAGGACTCCATTCTACGCTTGCTGATTCTAACCACCCTTCACTATCTAATATAGATACTGAATTATTTACTACAGATACTGCTGCTAAAGTAGTTCTTGTAGCCATACTTAAATTGTTTGTAGTTTCTGTCGTCTTCGCATCACTTGCGACAGTAGCACTTTTATTTCCACTTAATGTACTAGCACTAGCACCAGTAATAAATGTTGATGACATAACAACTGAAGATGCTAAAGTAGCTACTGCTACTCTTTGTGAAAATAATTTGAAATCTTTTTTCATTTGTTTGCTTTTTTTTAATTCTCTTTTCATTTCATTCCTCCATTTTATAACCATATTTTTTTATTTATATTGAATTAAACTCCTACATTAATACCTTTACATTCATAGTGATTTAATCCATATAATACATTGTATTGCTTGTAAGTAACTATTTAACTCTCAACAAGTACATACTCTCATAATTCATAAATAATGTAAATGCATTTTTCTTTAAACGTATAAAATCACTCCTTAAACTCCAATAATTTATATTCTTCTTATTAATTCTTCTTTTTATTCCCAAAATTAGACGTTTTATACCAATATTATCCTATTAAAGAATATAAAAGACCTATATAGATATCCAAAGCGAGAATTAGACTTATGCAACAATTACCGAAATCAGATATATTTATCTTCCACAGGACTAGTGAAATTTTCGCTGGATGGGTTCTAAGTGGAAGGATGCCCCCATTTCTGCATGTTCCTAAAGTAAATTTATGACAAGCAGAAAATGGAACAACCTT